>JBFJWO010000357.1:0-5686 GCA_041623575.1 Gammaproteobacteria bacterium | reverse complement strand
GGCATGGTGCACGGACTGCGCCCCAGCGAGCCGCTGCGGGGCAGCGGTTACGACCTTCCGTACGGTCTGCCGCGCAGCCTCGAGGAAGCGTTGCGCCACCTGCAGGAATGCGAGGCCCTGCGCGAGCTGCTCGGCGGGCGTTTCGTGCGCGCCTACTGCGCGGTCAAGGCGAAGGAGTACGAAACGTTCCTGCGGGTGATCAGTTCCTGGGAACGCGAGTACCTGCTGCTCAACGTGTGAGCCGCCGGGCCGCGACCTTCACTACCAACCGACGACGCGAAGCGATCGCGTCCCCGACAGGCGAGGATTATTCGTGACACCGAGCAACCCTGTAGAGCGTTCCACGGCCGAGTACCAGGAACTCGACCGGCGTCACCACTGGCACCCGTTCACCGATACCCGGGCACTGAACGAGCGCGGCGCACGCATCATCACCCGCGCCGAAGGCGTCTACCTGTGGGACAGCGACGGGCAGCGCATCCTCGACGGCATGGCCGGGTTGTGGTGCGTGAACATCGGCTACGGGCGCCGCGAGCTGGCCGAAGCCGCCTATCGCCAGATGCTGGAGCTGCCTTACTACAACTCGTTCTTCCACACCTCGCACCCGCCGGCGATCGAGCTGGCTTCGGTGCTCGCGCAGCTGGCGCCGGCGGGGCTCGGGCACGCCTTTTTCACCAATTCCGGCTCCGAGGCCAACGACACCGTGGTGCGCCTGGTGCGGCGCTACTGGCAACTGCGCGGCGAGCCGGGACGCGACGTCCTGATCGCGCGTGAGAACGCCTACCACGGCAGCACCATGGCCGCGGCGAGCCTCGGCGGCATGAAACCGATGCACGAGCAGGGCGGTCTGCCGATCCCCGGTATCGAGCACGTCGCGCAGCCGCACTACTACCTGCACGGCGAGGGCCTGAGCGAAGCGGAGTTCGGGATCGCCGCGGCGCGCTCGCTGGAGGAGAAAATCGAGGCGCTCGGCCCCGGGCGCGTGGCGGCTTTCGTCGCCGAGCCCATCCAGGGTGCGGGGGGCGTGATCGTGCCGCCCGCCACCTACTGGCCGGAGGTGCAGCGCATCTGCCGCGAGCACGGAATCCTGCTGGTGGCCGACGAGGTCATCTGCGGCTTCGGGCGCACCGGCGAGTGGTTCGGCTCCGATCTCTACCACCTCGAGCCCGACCTGATGCCGATCGCCAAGGGCCTGTCCTCGGGGTACCTGCCGATCGGCGCGGTCATGATCCACGACCGGGTGGCGGAGGTGGTCATCGAGAAAGGTGGCGAGTTCGCCCACGGCTACACCTATTCGGGACACCCGGCGGCGTGCGCCGTGGCGCTGGAGAACCTGCGCATCCTGCGCGAGGAACGTATCGTCGAGACCGCCGGTCGCGATATCGCCCCGTATTTCCAGGCGCGCCTGCGCGAGCTCGAGGCGCACCCGCTGGTCGCTCAGGTTCAGGGCGTGGGCCTGTTCGCCGGTATCGAGCTGTCGCCGGACAAGGCGCGCAAGGCCAAGTTCGAACCCCTGGGCAAGGCCGGTACCGCCTGTCGTGCTCAATCCGTGGAGCGCGGACTGATGATGCGCGCGGTCGGCGATCGCATGATCCTTTCGCCGCCGCTGGTCATCAGCCGTGCGCAGGTCGACGAGCTGGTCGCCATCGCCGGGGCGGCGCTGGATGCCACCGCCGCCGAATTCGGTGTGGCGTGAGCACGCCCGGCGAGCCCGTGGACCTGCGCGCAGCGGTGGCGCAGCGCTTCGGCAGCGCCGCGGCCGGTGAGGTCGCGCCCGGCAACGCCACCCTGCGCTCGATCCTGACGCGGCGCAGCGTGCGCCGTTACGCCGCGCGCCCGGTGGCGGAGGAACTGCTGCAGACGCTGCTGGCCTGCGCGTTCAGCGCGCCGAGCAAGTCCGACCTGCAACAGGCGAGCGTGGTGCTGGTGCGTGAGCGCGGTCGACGGCAACGCATCGCCGGGTTGTGCCCGGCCACGCGCTGGCTCGCCGACGCGCCGGTGTTCATGGTGTGGTGCGGGGACAGCCGGCGCATTCGCCGCCTCGCCGAGTGGCGCGCCCACCCCTTCGCCAACGACCATCTCGATGCGTTCATGAATGCCGCCGTCGACGCCGGAATCGCCATGCAGACCTTCATCGTCGCGGCCGAGTCGGTGGGCCTCGGCTGCTGCCCGATCAGCCAGGTCCGCGACGACGTCGAGGGGCTGTCGCGCGAACTGGGGCTGCCGCAGTGGGTGTTCCCGGTGGCCGGGCTGTGCGTCGGCTGGCCGCGTGGCGAGGCGCCGCTCAGCATGCGCCTGCCGCTGTCGGTCACGGTTCACGAGGAGACCTACGACGACGGCTCGTTGCTCCGGCAGGTGGCCGACTACGATCGCCGGCGAGAGGCGCTGGAGCGTACTCCCGACGACGCCCAGCGACTGGTCGAGCGCTTCGGCGTCAGCGACGCCTATGGCTGGTCGGAAAACCGCACCCGCCAGTACAGCGTCCCGGCGCGCGAGCAGTTCGGGCGCTACGTGCGCAGCCAGGGGTTCGACCTGCGCTAGCCCGCGGGTGCCGCGCGCAGCAACGCGCGGGCGCGCCCGACCAGGTAGGTCGAGCCCGTCACGCACAGGAGGTCGCGCTCACCGAGGCCGCCGCCGGCGGCCGCCAGCGCGTGCTCGAGGACGCCCTCCACGACCACGTCGGTAGCACCGGCCGCGCGAAACGCTCCGGCCAGCGTTTCGGGGGCGAGCGAATAGGTCGTATCGGCGCGGGTGGCCACGACGCGCGCCGCCTGCGGCGCGAGCAACGCGGCGGTCGTCGCGAGGTGACGGTGATCGGAGAGGCCGATCACGAGGTGCAGGCGCCGGGGCGCGCGGCGGCGCAGCAATGCCGTCAGGTTCGCCATCGAAGCCGGCGTGTGCGCGTTGTCGAGCAACACGGCTGGCGGCCCCGCCAACCACTCGCAGCGGCCCGGCAGCGGCAGAGCCAGGGCGTCGAGCCCGCTGCCGGTGACCGGGATGCCGAGGTGTTCGCAGGCGGCCAGGGCCAGGGTCGCGTTGGCGACGGCGGCGGCATCCGGCGCCGGCAACACGAAGCGGTATGTGCACGCCCCGTGGTACTCGACCTCTGATCGGCCCCCGGGTGCGCTCACGTAGCGGCTGCGCCCGGTGGCCTCGATCAGTGGCGCATCCTGGCGGCGAGCGCGCGCCGCGATCACCCGCCGCGCCTCGTCGGGCATCGTGCCGATCAGCACGGCAACCCCGGTCTTGACGATGCCCGCTTTCTCGCTGGCGATCTGCGCCAGCGAGTCGCCCAGCACGTCGCAGTGCTCGCGCTCCACGCCGGTCACCACGCTCAGGCGCGGTGCGACCAGGTTGGTGGCGTCTACCCGCCCGCCGATACCGGCCTCGATCAGCGCCCAGTCGACGCCTTCCCGCGCGAACGCCTCGCAGGCCAGGGCGAACAAGCGGTCGAAGAAGCGGACCTCGGCAGGGCAGGGGTGTGCCGCGAGCGCCGCCTCCAGGCGCTGGAAAGATGCGCCGAGCAGGGCGACCGGGGCCGGTTCGCCACGCAGCCGAACGCGCTCGTTCCAGCGTTCGAAGTGCGGTGAGGTGAACGCGCCGGTGGCCAGGCCGGCGCCGGCCAGCAGTCGCTCGAGGAACGTCGCGGTCGACCCCTTGCCCTTCGAGCCGGCGATGTGCACGCTCGGGGTGGCGAGGTGCGGGTCACCCAGGGAAGCGAGCACCTGCGCGAGCGGCCGCAGCACCTCGGGCCCGAGTGTCGCGTGCGCGACGCGCCGGTGCGCGGCGCTGGCGAGCAGCGCCTGCCAGATCTCGGCGAGGCCGGCCTGCGGGGTTGGCATCGGTGCACACTACCCTTGGCGGCGTGAGGCTGCACGCACGATACGACCGCAACTGTTGCGACAGCGACCGCTTCCGCCCGGCGAGCGAGCGGTGCGCGGCCCCGCGCCACGCCGATGCCTTGCGGGTGTCGTTTTTCGACAACCCCGCGTCGTCGGGACGCCAGCTTTTCACCCCTGCCGTTCCTACTCTAACGTGCGCCCGCGGGGTGGGTGCGCGGTCGCACGCCTGGCGGCAATTCCGGAGCCTGTTCCATGTCCGACGACGAAGAGATCCTCGACGACGAAGAGATCGACCTCGCCTCGCTGAGCGACGACGAGCTCGTCGAGCAGATGCACGACGACTTGTACGACGGACTCAAGGACGAGATCGTCGAGGGTACCAACATCCTGCTCGAGCGCGGCTGGGACCCCAGCAAGGTGCTGAACGACGCGCTGGTCGAGGGCATGCGCATCGTCGGCATCGACTTCCGCGACGGGATCCTGTTCGTGCCCGAGGTGCTGCTCGCGGCCAACGCGATGAAAGGCGGCATGGGCATCCTGCGCCCGCTGCTGGCGGAGACCGGCGCGGAGACCATCGGCAAGGCGGTGATCGGCACGGTCAAGGGCGACATCCACGACATCGGCAAGAACCTCGTCTCGATGATGTGGGAGGGCGCCGGCTTCGAAGTGATCGACATCGGCATCAACAACCCGGTGGAGAAATACCTCGCCGCGCTCGAAGAGCACAAGCCCGACATCCTCGGCATGTCGGCGCTGCTCACCACGACCATGCCGTACATGAAAGTCGTGATCGACACGCTCGTCGAGCAGGGTATCCGCGACGACTTCGTGGTGCTGGTCGGCGGTGCGCCGCTCAACGAGGAGTTCAGCAAGGCGATCGGGGCGGATGCCTACTGCCGCGATGCGGCGGTCGCGGTGGAAACAGCGAAAGCGATGGTCGCGGCCCGGCGCGCGGCGCGCGCCGGCTGAGGAGCTTCCGCTCATGCCATCGGCAACCCCGCCGGCACCGTCATCGGTGCTGGTCATCGCGTGCGGCGCACTGGCCCACGAACTGATCGCGATCATCCGCGCCAACCGCTGGCGCCACGTTAGCGTGCAATGCCTGCCGGCCGAGCTGCACAATCGTCCGGAGAAGATCCCCGGCCAGGTGCGCGACAAGATCCGCCGCGCGCGCGCGCAGTTCGCGCACATTTTCGTCGCCTACGCCGATTGCGGAACGGGCGGCCTGCTGGACGGCGTGCTCGCCGAGGAAGGCGTCGAGCGCCTGCCCGGCGCTCACTGTTACGAGTTCTTCGCCGGGACGGACGTGTTCGCCGCACTGGCCAGCGAGGAGCCCGGCACGTTCTACCTCACCGACTTCCTGGCCCGGCACTTCGAGCGGCTGATCGTGCGCGGGCTCGGCCTCGACCGTCACCCGGAGTTGCAGCCGATGCTGTTCGGCAACTACCGGCGGCTGGTGTACCTCGCTCAGGTCGACGACGAGTCGTTGAGCGCGCGCGCACGGGCCGCGGCCGAGCGGCTGGGGCTCGCGTTCGAGCGCCGGCTCACCGGCTACGGTGAATTGCGTGGCCGCCTGGTGGCCTTCGAGGCCGCACGTGCGCCGGCCCCCCGGATGACACCGTGCCCAAGCTGATCACCGTTTACTGGCGCGACATCCCGTCGCAGGTGATGGTGCGCCAGGGGCGCGACACCACCAAGGTGCTGTTGTCCCAGCGCTTCCAGGAAGCCATCGACCGTGCTGCCATGCGCGCCGGCAAAGGCAGCAGCGATCTGTACCTGGCCGAGTGGCGCCGCGAGACGCAACCCTGCAACGGCGAGCCGCAGGAGATCGCGGCGCGCGAGGC
>JBFJWO010000356.1:0-5719 GCA_041623575.1 Gammaproteobacteria bacterium | reverse complement strand
GGCGCACAGCCGCCGCCCGCCGGGAGTGCGACCAATGAACGAGCCGATCCTGCGCAGCCTCCTGTTCGTCCCGGGCAACAAGGCCAGCATGCTGGACAAGGCGCTCGGCGTGACGCCCGACGCCTACGTGCCGGACATGGAGGACTCGGTGCCCGATCAGGAGAAGGCCGCCGCGCGCCAGACCGTCGCCGCCCACCTGCCGAAGCTGCACGCCAGCGGC
This sequence comes from Gammaproteobacteria bacterium, assembly GCA_041623575.1. Taxonomy (GTDB): domain Bacteria; phylum Pseudomonadota; class Gammaproteobacteria; order JAHELT01; family JAHELT01; genus JAHELT01. The sequence continues at coordinate 5,499 of JBFJWO010000356.1, read as the reverse complement.
AAGCTCGTGATCCCGCGGGTCAACGCACTGGCGACCGGCCTCGCCGAGCAGGACCTGGCGGCGGTCGTCGGCGCGCACGTGCACGGCGTTTCGATCGGCAAGATCGACACCGCCGCGGACATCGCCGAGGTCGATCGCGTACTGACCCGTCTCGAGCGTGCCGCCGGGATCGAGATCGGCAGCACGCGCCTGATCCCGTGGATCGAAACCGCGCTGGGCATCGTCCACTGCTACGAGATCTGCAGCGCCAGTCCACGGCTGATCGGTGCGGCGTTCGGCGGCGAGGACTTCACCAACGACATGCAGATCGAGCGCGGCGAGGACGAGGCGGAAGTGGCCTACGCACGCAATGTCCTGTGCGTGGCCGCGCGCGCCGCGCGAATCCCGGCGCTGGATACGCCGTTTTTCGGGTTCCGCGACGAGGCGGCGCTGATCGCCAACGCGCGGGCGTCGCGCGGCATCGGTTTCAAGGGCAAGTTCGCCATCCACCCCGCCCAGATCGAGCCCATCAACGCCGCGTTCGCACCGAGTGCCGCGGAGATCGAGCAGGCGCGGCGGGTGATCGCGGCGTTCGAGGAGGCCGAACGCCAGGGGCGCGGCTCGACCTCGCTCGACGGCAAGGTGATCGACGTGCCCGTGGTCAAGCGCGCCCGCGCCCTGCTGGCGCTGGCCGGGCGCCTTTGAAGGCGGCCATGCGCCTCGAACTGCTCGGGGCCGAGTACAGCGTGGTGCGCCTGGCGCCCGAAGCGCCCGTGCCGCAGTGGGCGCGTGGCGAACTGGTCAGCGTCACGCGCACGCCCGCCGAGTTGTCGATCGTGTGCGAAGCGCGTCACGTGCCCCGGGAGCAACGCCGGCAGGGCGGGTGGCGGTGCCTCGCGGTGGTCGGGCCGCTCGCGTTCGACGAGATCGGCGTGCTGGCCCGTCTCACCGCCCCGCTTGCCGATGCGGGCATCAGCGTGCTGGGCGTCGGCACCTACGATACCGACTACCTGCTGGTGCCGGGCGAGCGCCTCGGCGCCGCGCTCGACGCCTTGCGCCGCGCCGGGTGGGGCGTACCTGCGCTCAGCGCTCCCGGGGCCGCGCCCGCCGGTCGAGGATAGACATCCACAGCGGCCTGCCGTCCGGTGGCGCCTGCTCGCTGCGCGGGTCGGCCTCCAGCGGCGAGGGGGTGGTGCTGACCTCCGGCAGGGCCACGAACGAATCCTTCGCCGCGACCGGCACCCGGGCCCGGCGGCGCATCCGGTAGGTCACGAAGCCGATCAGCAGTGCGCCGACGCCGGTCATGAACCAGAACAGTCCGCCAGGGCCGAAAGTCTGCATCAGCCAGCTGGCCGGAATCGGCCCGGCCGCGGCGCCGACCCCGAACGACAGGACCAGGCCGGCGCTGGTGGACATCAGGTCGCGCGCCTCGACGTAGTCGTTGGCGTAGGCAACGCTCAGCGGGTAGAGCGTCGAGGTGAGCCCGGCGAACATCGCCGCGACCAGCGTGATGGTCCAGGGGTGCTGTGCCCAGGCAACCGCGCGGTTGCCGAGGCTGAACGGCATGCCGAAACTGAACGTGAGCAGCATCGCCACGAGCGCCGCGCTGGCCAGCGTGCCGGCGATACACACCCCGAGGATGACCTTGCGCCGGTCGAAGCGATCCGACAGGCGCCCGATGGGCACCTGGAACGCCAGCGCCGAGAGCACGACGACGCTCATGAACGCCGAGACCTCGGTCTTGGTCATCCCGAGGTCGCTGCCGAACACCGGCCCCAGCCCCCACAGCGAGCCGACGCACAGCCCCGACCCGACGCAGGTGACGGTCGCCACCGGCGAGATCCGGTACAGCCGGCGTACGTCCAGCTCGGCCGACTCGACGGGGGCGGGGTGGGTGGCGCGCGTCAACGCCACCGGTACGAGCGCCAGCCCGAACAGTATCGAGGCGAGCATGAACAGGTCCGCGCCGGCGATCTCGCCCGCGTTGATCAACAGCTGCCCGGCCCCCAGCGCGAGGTAGGACGTGACCATGTACATCGACAGCAGCGTGCCGCGGGTGGCCGGCGAAGCGCGGTGATTCAGCCAGCTCTCGGTGATCATGAACACGCCCGCCACGTTGAAGCCGATCACCGCGCGCAGCACGATCCACACCGGTGCCTCGTTGAAGAAGGGAAACACCAGCACCGAGGCGGCGATGATCGAGGAGAACGCCGCGAACGCGCGTATGTGGCCCACGCGGTTGATCACCGGCCCGCAGCGCAGCGAGCCGACGATCAGCCCCGCGTAGTAGGCGGCGGTCATGTAACCGATCGCGTTGGTCGAGAAACCCTCCAGGCCCGCGCGCAGGCTCAGGAAGGTCGTGAACAGCCCGGTGCCGGCCATCAGCAGGCTGAACGACATGAGCAGCGCGCTCACCCCGAGCAGCAGCGCCAGGGTGCCGGGCACGGGCGCCCGGCGGTCGCCCGAGTCGACGCTCGCCATCAAGCGGCCCGGCGCTGAGGCAGGCAAGGCGGGTTGCGGCGCACCCGAGCGTTCAGGTGTTGGAGTCCGGGAACGCGGCCTTGCGCCGCGCGATATGGTCGAGCAGCGCCTCGTCCAGGGCCGGGTCCAGGGCCGGTGCCTCGTAGTCCGCCAGCAGCTTCTTGTAACGGGCGTTGGCGCGCTGGGCCGCGTCCTTGCTGCCCTCGGCCTGCCACTGCTCGAAGCTGTTGTTGTCGGCGATGGTCGAGCGGTAGAACGCGGTCTCGAAGTTGGCCTGGGTGTGCGCGCAGCCGAGGAAATGGTTGCCCGGGCCCACTTCGCGCAAGGCGTCCAGGGCCTGGCCGTTGTCGGACAGGTCGACGCCCTGGAGAAACACGCCGATCATCGCCGCCTGGTCGGCGTCCATGACGAATTTCTCGTAGCTCATGGCGAGCCCGCCCTCGAGCCAGCCCGCGGTGTGCAGCATGAAGTTGACGCCGGCCAGCATCGCCGACTGCAGCGTATTGGCGGCCTCGTAGGCGGCTTGCGCGTCGGGGATCTTGGAGGCGCACAGCCCGCCGCCACTGCGAAACGGGACGCCCAGGCGCCGCGCCAGCTGGGCGGCGGCGAACAGCACCAGGCTCGGCTCCGGGGAGCCGAAGGTCGGTGCGCCGGACTGCATCGACAGGGAACTGGCAAAGGTGCCGAAGATCACCGGCGCGCCGGGCCGCACGACCTGCGCATAGGCCATGCCGGCCAGCGCTTCGGCCAGGATCTGCGCGAGCGTGCCGGCCACCGTCACCGGCGACATGGCGCCGGCCAGGATGAACGGTGAGATGACCGTCGCCTGGTTGTGGCGGGCGTACACGCGCAGCGCGCCCAGCATGGTCTCGTCGTAGACCAGCGGCGAGTTGGCGTTGATGAGGCTGGCGGTGACGGCGTGGTTCTCGACGAACTCCTCGCCGAACACCAGCTTGCACAGCGCCACCGTGTCCTCGGCGCGCTCGGGCGCGGTCACCGAGCCCATGAAGGGTTTGTCGCTGTACTTGAGGTGGCTGTAGACCATCTCCAGATGACGCTTGTTGACCGGCAGATCCACCGGCTCGCAGAGCGTCCCGCCCGAGTGGTGCAGCCCCGGGCTCATGTAGGCGAGCTTGACGAAGTTGCGGAAATCCTCGATCCGCGCGTAGCGCCGGCCCTCGTCGAGGTTGCGCACGAACGGCGGGCCGTAGGCCGGCACCAGCACTGTCGCGTCGCCGCCGATCTGCACGTTGCGCGCCGGGTTGCGGGCGTACTGGGTGAATTCGCGCGGCGCGTTCGCGCGGATCAGCTCGCGGCACATCCCGGGGGCGAAGCGAACGCGCTGCTGCTCGACGTCCGCGCCGGCCTCGCGCCAGTGTGCCAGCGCCTCGCGGTCGTGGAACTCGATGCCGATCTCGCTGAGGATGGTGTCCGCATTGTGCTCGATCAGTTCCAGCGCCTCGTCGTGCAGCAGGTCGTAGCAGGGCACCTTGCGCACGATGTAGGGGCTATGGGCGGTCGTGGGGTGCTCGCGTGCGGCACGCCGCGCATCGCGCCCGCCGCCGCGCCGTGCTTTGCGCTCGTTCATCCGCTGCCACTCCTTCACCAAACTGCCGGAAATCGGCGGGAGTATGGCAGCAACCCGGCGCGGTGCTGCTCAGGGCGCGACGCCGGTATGTTTGCGTGCGTCAGGTCCGTTCCGGCGAGCGGCACGCGCGGAGCGGCGGCGATGGCTGTATGGCGCGATTCCTGCGAGGCCCATGCGTGGGTGCGCCGCGGGCGGTGGCAGTCTGCGGATTCCTGCACGACCCACGCCTTGGTGCACGCGGGGGCGGTGGAAGTCTGCGGATTCCTGCACGACCCACGCCTTGGTGCACGCGGGGGCGGTGGAAGTCTGCGGATTCCTGACACGACCCACGCCTTGGTGCACGCCTTTGGCGCAATTGTGCAAACCCGGGTCGCAGGCACATCGGGGCTGTTGCGGCCCGAGGCGCTAAACTCGCGCCCTGCCGGGGCTGACGCGCCGAGGGCGCGCGCAGGCCCGGTGCGGGAGCATCGTGGCCCCGACCCGGGGGACGGCGGCTGTTACGAGCGAGGGGGAACTATGAAAACGCAAGCGCGCGTGGTGGTCGTCGGCGGCGGGGTCGTCGGGGTCAGCACGCTCTATCACCTGGCCCGCAAAGGCTGGTCGGACGTGGTGCTGCTCGAGCGCAAGGAGCTGACCTCCGGCTCGACCTGGCACGCCGCCGGCCTGCTGCCGCTGTTCAACATGAGCTACTCGGTGGGCCAGCTGCACAAGTACTCGGTGAACTTCTATCACGAGCTGGCCGCCGAGACCGGCATGAACGTCGGTTTCAGCGTGGTCTCCAACATCCGCCTGGCGCGCACCGCCGATCGCATGGACGAGTACCGCTTCTACGCCGGCGTGGCGAAGACCATCGGCGTCGACGTGCGGTTCCTGACCCCCGAGCAGGTCGCCGAGGTGTGGCCGTTGTGCAGCACCGAAGGCCTGGTCGGCGCCATCCAGCACCCCGAGGACGGCTATATCCAGCCGGCCGACCTCACCCAGGCGCTGGCGCGCGGCGCTCGCCAGCGCGGCGCCGAGATCAATCGCAACACCACCGTGACCGGCATCGAGCAGCGGCCCGGCGGCGAGTGGCTGGTGCGTACCGACAAGGGCGATATCGTCTGCGAGCACGTGGTGTCGGCGAGCGGTAACTTCGCGCGCAAGACCGGCGCCATGGTCGGGCTCGACGTGCCGGTGATCCCCGTGCAACACCAGTACATCGTCACCGAGCCGCACCCCGAGATCCAGGCTCGCCACGCCAGGGGCTTACCGGAGATGGGGGTGCTGCGAGAGTCGGACTCCTCCTGGTACATACGCGAGGAGAACGGCGGTCTGCTGCTCGGCCCCTACGAGCGGGGCGCGCCGTGCTGTTACGTCGACGGGCCCAGCGACGACAGCGAGTACGAGCTGTTCGAGGGCGACCTCGAGCGTCTCATGCCCCACGTGGAAACGGCGATCGCGCGCGTGCCGGC
>JBFJWO010000355.1:0-5752 GCA_041623575.1 Gammaproteobacteria bacterium | reverse complement strand
TCTACACCTTCAACATGTTCGACGCGCAGGCCTGGTACGCGCGCGACGTCATCATGGGGCGTATCGCGTTGCCGTCGCTTGCCGAGATGCGCAAGCACAGCCAGGCCTGGCGCGATCGCGAGGAAAACCTCGCCGACGACGAGCAGATGATCTGGTTCCAGGGCGACTACACGAAGGAGCTGATCGACGCCACCGACTACCCGAGCTTCGACATCGAGGGCGTGAACAAGACCTTCATGGAGTGGGAGCACCACAAGCACGACGACATCATGGGCTTTCGCAACAACGCCTACCGCTCGCTGATGACCGGCAACATGCAGCCCGTGCACCACACACCCTGGGTCGAGGCGCTGGACGATTCGATGGCGAGTTACCTGCGCACGGGGGGCGACAAGTAGACGCCGCACCGTACCGTTGCCCGCGACGTCGCCGAGGCGTCGTGGGCGTTCCCCGCCGGGCGTCCCGTGCGGTCCCGGGTCTCCGCGCCCGACGGCGATGAACAAGTTCGACCGCATCGCCGAGTTGCACCGGTTGCTCGCCGGGCGCAAGTCGGCCCTGTCGCTCGCCGAGAGCGGCGCGCGCCTCGACTGCTCGCCCGCGACCGCGCGCCGCGCCATCGAGGCGTTGCGCGATTTTCTCGGCGCGCCGGTGCACTACGACCGGCGCGGCGGAGGTTACCGGTACGACCCGCAACGGGCGCCGCGCTACGAGTTGCCGCCCTTGTGGCTGAACGACTCGGAACTGTACGCGCTGATGGTCTCGCACGGGTTGCTCGGGCAGGTCCGCCGCGGCCTGGTCGCCGCCGACATCGCCCCGGTGCGCGAACGCATCGCGCGGCTGCTGGACGACCGGCGCCTGGGCGCCGGGGAACTCGCGCAACGGGTGCGCATCGTGCAAAGCGCGGCGCGACCGACGGATACGGAGAACTTCCGGCGCGTCGCCGGCGCTCTCGGGCAGCGCCGTCGCTTGCGCGTCGTCTATCGCGGGCGCGCCAGCGACGAACTCACCGAACGTACCATCTCGCCCCAGCGCCTCGTCTACTACCGCGACAACTGGTACCTCGATGCGTGGTGCCACCTGCGCAAGGGCCTGCGCAGCTTCGCCATGGACCGCCTGCAGCCGGTGTACGTGAGCGAAGACCCGGCCCGCGAGGTGCCGGAGCAGACGCTGCGCGAGGAACTCGGCGGCGCCTACGGCATCATGGGCGGGCGCCCGCGTAACACGGCGGTGCTGCGCTTCAGCTCCGAGCGCGCCCGCTGGCTGGCCGACGAGCAGTGGCACCCCGCGCAGGTGAGCCGGGTGCTGCCGGACGGCGGTGTGCGCCTCGAAGTGCCGTACAGCCGGCCCGAGGAGCTGATTCTCGACATCCTGCGCTTCGGCCCCGACGTCGAAGTGCTCGAGCCGCCGGCGCTGCGCGAAGCAGTCGCCGCCCGCCTGCGCGAGGCGGTGGCCGGGTATTCGGACTGAGCCGCCCGCGCGGGCCGCGCCGTTCGCCAACCCCACGCCGGATACCGTATGCTGCCGGCGGCACCCGGCCCGGCTCACGACACAGAGGAATTCGCATGAGCGACGAGCAAATCGTCATCGAGCCGCGCGGCGAGGCGCAGGCCAGCGTGATCTGGCTGCACGGCCTCGGCGCCGACGGCCACGACTTCGAGCCGGTGGTCCCGGAACTGGGCGCGCTGGTACGCGAGCAGGTGCGGTTCGTGTTTCCCAACGCGCCGAAGATCCCGGTGACCCTCAACGGCGGCATGGTGATGCGCGCCTGGTACGACATCGCCGACGCCGACCTCGGGCGCCGCGCGGACGAGGCCGGGGTGCGCGCTTCCGCCGCGAGCCTGACCGCCATGGTCGACGCCGAGATCGAATCGGGGCTCGCCAGCGAGCGCATCGTGGTCGCCGGTTTCTCCCAGGGCGGCGCCATCGCCCTGCACGCGGGGCTGCGCTACCCACGGCGACTGGCCGGTATCCTGGCGCTCTCGACCTACCTGCCGGTGCCGGAGGCGACCGCGGCCGAGGCGGCGCAGGCCAACCGCGACACGCCGATCTTCCTCGCCCACGGCAGCCAGGACCCGGTGATCCCGCTCGGTCTCTCGGAGCGCTCGCGCGCGCAACTGGCAGCCGAGGGCTACGTGGTCGAGTGTCACACCTACCCGATGCCGCACTCGGTGTGCGCCGAGGAGATCCGCGACGTCGGCAACTGGCTGGAGCGCGTGCTCGGGCTCGCGCCGCGCCCGAGCGGCGCGTGACAGTCGATCCCCCTTGCGCGGGGCTACCGGGGAGATGCCGGGAACTGCGATGACCGCCCGCGTGCTCACCAACCTGCAACTCGCCGCCATGACGGGCGGCGGCGATCCCTACGGGCTGGTTCGCGCCGCCGCGATCGCCGTTGACGCGGATTCGCGTATCGCCTGGGCCGGTGCGGCCGCGGACCTGCCCCCGGCCTGGCGCGAGTGGCCGACGCAGGATCTCGGCGGGCGACTGGTCACGCCCGCGCTCATCGACTGCCACACCCACCTCGTCTACGGGGGCGAGCGCTCGGGCGAGTTCGAGATGCGCCTGCTCGGCAGGTCTTACGCGGACATCGCGCGTGCCGGCGGCGGCATCCTGTCGACGGTGACGGCCACGCGCGAGGCGAGCGAAGAGGAACTCGCGCAGGCGGCGCTGCCGCGGCTCGATGCGCTGATCGCCGAGGGTGTCGGCACGGTCGAGATCAAGTCTGGCTATGGCCTCGCCACCGAGCACGAATTGAAGATGCTGCGCGCCGCCCGCCGCCTCGCCGGGCTTCGCCCGGTGCGCGTGATCACCACCTTCCTCGGCGCCCACGCGGTGCCGCCGGAGTTCGCGGATCGGGCCGACGCCTACATCGACCTGGTGTGCGCGGAGATGCTGCCGGCCGTCGCGGCGGAGGGACTGGCGGACGCGGTCGACGGCTTTTGCGAGACCATCGCCTTCTCGCCGGCGCAGATCCGGCGCGTGTTCGAGACCGCCGCCGGGCTGGGCCTGGCGGTGAAACTGCACGCCGAGCAACTGTCGAACCTCGGCGGGTCGGCGCTGGCCGCCTCGTTCGGGGCGCTGTCCGCCGACCACCTCGAGTACCTCGATGCCGACGGTGTCCTCGCGCTCGCCCGGGCGGGCACCGTGGCGGTGCTGTTGCCCGGGGCTTTCTATTGCCTGCGCGAGACCCGGGTCCCGCCGATACCGCTGCTGCGCGAGGCCGGCGTCGGCCTGGCCGTGGCGACGGACGGAAACCCGGGCTCCTCGCCGCTGTTCTCGCTGCTGACCGCCATGAACATGGCCTGCACCCTGTTCCGGCTGACCCCCGAGGAAGCGCTGGCCGGCGTAACGCGCGAGGCCGCGCGGGCGCTCGGCCTGGCGGGCGAGGTGGGCACCGTGGAAGCGGGCAAGCGCGCGGAACTCGCGGTGTGGGACGTGCGCGCCCCGGCGGAACTCGCCTACCTGATCGGCTGCAACCGGCTGCATTCGCGGATCGGGGAGGGTGTGACATGACCGAGCCGCTGACGGTGGTGCCGGGCGCCGTGCCGCTCGCGCGCCTGGCCGAGATCTACTGGTCGCGACCGGCGGTGGTGCTGGAGCGCTCGGTGCGCGGCAAGGTCGAAGCGGCCTGCCGCACGGTGGCCGCGGCGGCCGCGGGCGAGGTGCCCGTGTACGGCGTCAACACCGGGTTCGGCAAGCTCGCCTCGATGAAGATCCCCGCCGCCGAGACCGCGATCCTGCAGCGCAACCTGATCCGTTCGCATTGCGCGGGCGTCGGCGAGAGCATGCCCCGGCGCGTGGTGCGACTGGCGATCGCGCTCAAGCTCATCTCGCTCGGTCGCGGCGCCTCCGGTGTGCGCTGGTCCGTGATCGAGTTGCTCGAGCAACTGCTCGCACGCCAGGTGACGCCCGTGGTCCCGGCGCAGGGCTCGGTCGGCGCGTCGGGCGACCTCGCGCCGCTGGCCCACCTGAGCGCCGTGCTGCTCGGCGAAGGCGAGGCGATCACCGCCGACGGCCGGCGCCTGCCCGGCGCCGAGGCGCTGGCCGACGCCGGCCTCGAGCCCGTGGCACTCGGGCCCAAGGAAGGCCTCGGGCTGATCAACGGCACGCAGGTCTCGTGCGCGCTGGCGCTGGCGTCGCTGTTCGAGGCGTGGCGCTGCGCGGCGGGGGCGATCCTGACCGGCGCGCTGTCCACCGACGCGATCATGGGTTCGACGGCACCGCTCGATCCCGAGATCCACCAGCTGCGCGGGCATCGCGGGCAGATCGAGACCGCCGAGGCCACGCGCCGGCTGCTCGAGGGGTCGAGCATCCGGGAAAGCCACCTGGAGGGCGACGAGCGGGTGCAGGACCCTTACTGCATCCGCTGCCAGCCGCAGGTCACCGGCGCCTGCCTCGACGTGCTGCGCCACACCGCGCGCACGCTCGAGATCGAAGCCAACGCGGTGACCGACAACCCGCTGGTGCTGCCCGTGGCGGGGACGATCGTTTCCGGCGGTAACTTCCATGCCGAACCGGTGGCGCTGGCCGCCGACCAGATCGCGCTGGCGATCGCCGAGATCGGCGCCATCGCGCAGCGCCGGGTGGCATTGATGGTCGACCCGGTCTTGAATTTCGGCCTGCCGCCGTTTCTCACCCCGGATCCGGGGCTCAACTCCGGGCTGATGATCGCCGAAGTCACGTCGGCGGCGCTGATGAGCGAGAACAAGCAGATGGCCTCGCCGTGCTCGGTGGACTCGACGCCGACCTCGGCCAACCAGGAAGACCACGTCTCCATGAGTTGCCACGGCGCGCGCCGCCTCGGCCCGATGGTGGACAACCTCGGGCGCATCCTCGGCATCGAGTTGCTGTGCGCCGCGCAGGGCATCGAGTTCCGCGCGCCACTGCAGACCAGTCCGCCGCTCGCACGCGTCATGACGCTGCTGCGCAAACAGGTGCCGCGCATCGTCGAGGACCGTTGCGTGGCCCCGGACATAGAGCATTGCGCGGACCTCGTGCGCGGCGGCGAGGCGGTGGCCGCGGCGGGTGTCGACCTCTTTCCCGCACTGGACGCCGCGCCGTGAGCGGCGGCCCGCGCGCGGTCGAGGTCGAGCCGGGCGAGTCGCCGGTGGTGCTCGGTTTCCCGCACACCGGCACCTGGCTGCCCGAAACCGTGGCCGCGAGGTTGAACGAACGCGGGCGCACGCTTGCGGACACCGACTGGCACGTGGATCGCCTCTACGCGGGATTGTTGCCGGGGGCGACCCGCGTGCGCGCCCTGTTCCACCGCTACCTGATCGACGCCAACCGCGACCCCGCCGGGGTCAGCCTGTACCCGGGCCAGAGCACGACGGGCCTTTGCCCGACGACGGACTTCGACGGGCAGCCCATCTGGCGCGACGGCGAGGCGCCGGGGGCGGACGAAATCGAGGAGCGTCGCGTTGCCTGGCACCAGGTCTACCACGACGCGTTGCAGGGCGAGATCGAGCGGGTGCACGCGCGCCACGGCGTGGTGGTGCTTTACGACTGCCATAGCATCCGCTCGCGCATCGACTACCTGTTCGAGGGCGTGCTGCCCGACTTCAACGTCGGCACCAACGAAGGGCGGACCTGCGCGCCCGAGATGGAAAGCGCCGTGCGGGCGGTCTGCGAGGCGGCGAAGGATTACACGCACGTCGTCAACGGGCGCTTCAAGGGCGGCTGGACGACGCGCCGCTACGGCGAGCCCGCGCGCGCTCGCCACGCCCTCCAGATGGAACTCGCACAGAGCACTTAC
>JBFJWO010000354.1:0-5754 GCA_041623575.1 Gammaproteobacteria bacterium | reverse complement strand
CCCTGCGCAAGCAGTTCGACGATCTCGGCCGGCGCTAGGGTGCTGGCGCCCGCGCGCCGGGTGAGGGGCGCCGCGGGCGTTATGGCCAGGGCCTTGCGGACCATACCAGCGAGGCGCCGCTCGCGACCAGCGCCAGCGCCACCACGCGCATCAGCGTTTCGCGCGAGATGCGGCGAAACACCGACCGTGCCGCCCACACGCCGAGCAGGCCGGCCGGGACCACTGCGCAGGCATACAGCCACACGCGCGCTTCGAGCAGGATGCCGGTCGCGACGAACGCGACGGCCCGCAGCGAGATACTCGAAACAATTGCCAGACCCAGCGTGGCGCGGTACTGCGCCTTGCCGAGGCCGCGTTGCGACAGGTACATCGCGTAGGGCGGCCCGCCCGCGCCGAACAGGGTGCTGGTGACGCCGCCGGCGAACCCGGCGACGTATGCCCATCCGCGAGCGAGCACGGGCCGTGCGCGCGGCGCGCTCGACAGGCTGCGCAAGGCGAAGGCGACGACGAACACGCCGAGCGCAAGGGTGGCGGCCTGGCGGGGCAGGTTGACCAGCAGGGTCACGCCCACCACCGTGCCGAGCACGATGGTCGGCACCAGGCGCACCCACTCCTCACGCCGGGCCTCGCGCGGATTCTCCGTGCCGACCAGCAGGGCGTTGGCGAGGTCCATCAGCACGAACAGCGCCAGCGCGAAGGGCAGGGGCACGACGTGGGTGGCGACCGGGATGGTGAGCAGCGCGGCGCCGAACCCGGTGACGCCGAAGATCAGCGATCCCGCGAACGCGGCCGCCACCAGCACCAGCACCGGCCAGTGGCCGGCCAGGATCTCGCTCGCCATGCGCGCACTCTATACGCAACGTTGCGGCGCCGCTTACGTATACTGACGGCCTCGCCCGTGGCCCGGAGGCCTTCCCATGCACGCGCTGCTCTGCCTCGCTTTCGCCGCCGGCCTGGTCGGTGCCGCCGGCGCCCAGTCCCTCGAGCCCACCCGCGAGACCGGCATCGGTGTGTGGTACCAGCCGGGCGCGCCGGCCGTCGAGGCCATGTGGCAGGCGGGCGATCCGGGCGAGCGGCTGCTGCTGAGCGGGCGCGTGCGCGGCACGGACGGTGAGTCCATCGCCGGCGCGCAGGTCGAGTTGTGGCAGGCGGACGGCGCCGGGCGCGCGCCGGGTGGCCGCTACCGCACGACCTTGCGCACGCGCGAGGCGGGGCGGTTCGCGGTCAGCACGGTGCTGCCGGGCTACATCTGGCGCGCCCGCCACATCCACGTGGTGGTCAGCCACCCCGGCTACGAGGAACTGGTGACGCGCATCCTGTTCAAGGGCGACCCGTTGCTCGTCGAGATGCCTTACCCCGAACTCGCGATCAACCTCGAGCGCGGACGCCACGAAGGCGAGGAGGTCTGGTTCGGGGTGGTGGAACTGGTGCTGAGGGCGCGCGCCGGCTAGTGGCCCGGCGGGAAGCGAAAAGGCCGCCCGCCATGGCGGCGGGCGGCGGTCGGTACTGTGCTCAGTTCTGCTGCAGCAGGTCGAAATCGACCCGTGTGAGGTCCTGGCGCACGCTCAACTGCACCTTGCTCCCGGCCTTCACCGGGATCGGCTCGCCGAAACACTTGATACCCTGCTTCCAATGCGTGTGCGGCTGATCGGGGCAACTGCTGAGCGTGATCTCGCGATCGAGGTGCAGGTCGAACCAGGTGGCGACCGCGTGGCAGGTGCCGTCGTGCTCGACGGGCAGTGAGAACTCGAACTGGCGTGACTCGAGCACGTCGGCTTCGAAGTCGAAGGCGCAGATCTGCACCGGCTCGCACAACAGGCGGTGCTCCACCGCCGCCAGCCGCACCGGGTAGGCGCCGTCGGTCGAAAGCTGGTTGAAGGGACTGACGTCGAATCCGCTGGCGGTGCTGACGTGGTTCATGGCGAACACCTTCTCGCTCTCGATCAGCGCGGCATACATCTGCGCCCCACCCGGCACCACGCGCGCGCCGTCTCGCAACAGGTGCTCGCGAGCGTGGCGGATGATGGGCACGATGCCTTCGCCGAGCAACGCCGAGTCGACGGTCTCGGTGACCAGCAGGTCGAGGCGCTCGGGGATGTCCTCGCCCAGCACCAGGTCGCTCGAGCGCTTGTTGATGACCGTGATGCGCTCGGCGAAGCCGTTGTCGGCGATCACCGTGCGTGCGATCTCGGCGATCGGCTCGATCACCTCGCAGGTGTAGACGTGCTCGGCGCCGGCGCGCACCCCCATCATCGACAGCAGCCCCGAACCGGTCCCGACGTCGAGCACGGTCCGGTTGCCGGCCACCGCCTTGCGGATGGCCGCGTCGTAGACCTCGTTGCGACGGCGGTCGTCGAGCATGCTGAAGTGATAGCGCGGCACCACCATCTGGATGGTCTGGTTGTAGGCGAGCTTCGCTTCGCGGCAACCGGGCTCCATGTGCAGCGCGTCCGAGAAACACGCCATCGCGTCGTGGTACTGGGCCTTGTCGAAATGGCGGTACCCCGCATCGAGGATCTCCCGCAGCTTGGTCTCTGTGTACATCGCTCTCGCTTCTCCGTCGGTCAGTCGCACTCGAAGGACGAACGCGCGCGGTCAGAAGATCTCGTCGGCCGCGCCCAGGATCACGATCGGCGGATCGAAACCGATGACCTCGGCGGTCTTGAGGTTCAGCGCGATCTTCGGCGGCTCCTCGAACAGCTGGTCGAGCTGGTTGGGCCTGGCGCCGTTGAAGACCTTGGCGAAGGTCTGCGCGTGGAACTCGCCCACGTACTTGAACCCGGCCTGCGAGATGCTCACCAGGAAGCCCTGCTTGACTTCCTCGGAGCCGGACTGCGAGAAGGTCGGGATGTGGCGTTCCTTGGCGATGCGCACCAACTCGGGGATACTGCGCGCACTCACGCCGCCGTGCACCGTCACGTAGATGGCGTCGCTACGATCGGCGAGCTGGCGGAAGCAGTCGACGTACTCGCGCTCGCGGCGCGCGACGTCCGGCACGTCGCTGACGGCGTAGCACTTGACGACCTCGAAGCCGCGCTCGGCGGCGACTTTCTCGACCACGTCGATCGCCGCGTAGCTGCGCCCGTCGACCGTGTCCTCGTAGGCGACGCCCAGTCGCTTGAAGCCGATGATCTCGTGAAAGACACGGATCTGGCGCTCGTAGCGGTTCGGGTCGACGGTGGCGTGCACGTGCTCGAAACCGGAGTCCTCGACGCTGCGGATGATGCCCGAGGACAGCGGGTCGCTGGCCGAGAGCACCATGGTCGGGGTGTGGTGCTTGTCGTTGGCGAAGTCCTTGCCGGCGCGGGTGCCCATGGCGATCAGCAGGTCCACGTCCTTACGCTTGTTGAGGCGCTTCATCAGCGTGGCGACGCTGTCGTCCGCCAGCTGGTCCTCCCAGGCCGCCGAGTAGTGGCCGTCGGGCAGGAACTCGAGGTAGTCGCTCTTGGCCTCGGTGGCCAGCCAGCGCCACAGCTGCTCGGTCTGCTCGCCTTCCTGGGGCGGGATGTCCGCCCACTCGATCCAGCCGAGCTTCATCAGGCCGCGGATGGTCTCGGTGAAGATTTTCTGGTAATCGATGTACGGCCCGCCCTCGTAGTAGGCGATACGCCATTTTTCGCCCTTGCGCGTGGCCGGGTCGGTTTTGAAGTCGAACTTCTGCGCCGCAAGTGCCGCCGACGGGGCGAGCACCGCCACGGCGAAGACGGTGAGCAGGAGTCGTTGCAGGGTTTTCATGACGCTACCTCTCGGGTCAAAGCTGTCTCGTTGGCGCCGCTGCCCTTCTCTGCCAGGCGCGAGCGCAGACGCTCGCCCGGGACAACGGTCTCGCCAGTGTTTCGGCGCCGCCCGCGCAACCTTTAACCCCGCCGATCCCGTGCCCGCCCGGGCGCCGCGGCGCTCGGCACGCGGACCTGGCGATGTGGCGTAGCGCGCTGTTCTGGGCCGGCGGCGCGGTGCTGCTGCCGCAGGCGTGGTGGGTGCGCGCGCGCGCCCTTCGGTTGCCGCCGGGGGCGGGGCCGCTGACGGGCAAAGAGGGTGCCGGGGACGAGTGCCGGTTGCTGGTCATCGGCGACTCCATCGCTATCGGCGTGGGGGCGGCGCGCCTGGAGGAGGCGTTGCCCGGCCACCTGGCGCGGGCCCTGGCCGGGTTGCTGCGCCGGCAGGTCTGCTGGACGGCCTGCGGGCGCAACGGCGCCGCGGCCGGCGAGGTGATCGACAGCCTGCCGGCGTTGCTGCCGGCGCAGCCCGTCGACCTGGTGCTGGTGTCGGTCGGCGTGAACGACGTGACCGGGCTGACCCGGGTGGCGAGCTGGGAAGCCCGGCTGCGGACGCTGAGCGCCCGGCTGCGGGCACACTCGCCGCACGCGTTGATCGCCTTCCTCGGCGTGGCGCCGATGGGGGCGTTCCCGGCGCTGCCGCAGCCGCTGCGCTGGCTGCTCGGGTTACGCGCCGCGACCCTGGATCGCGCCGCCGCGAGCACCCTCGCCTCGCTGCCGCAGGTGCTCTACCTGGCATTCGAGGAGGTGCCCGACCCCGGGCGGTTCAGCGCGGATGGCTACCACCCGTCGGCGCAGGGCTACCGCGAGCTCGGCGAGGCGCTCGCGGTGCGCATCGCACCGCACCTCGGCGAGTACCGATGAGGGGCTGCGGCCGCGCCCGGGAAGCGGCGGTGGATCTCAGGCGGCTCCGGGCATCTCGCTCGAGCTCACACCGCGGCCCTCGAGAAAGCCGCCGAGGTGCTTGTCCGATTCCAGGATGTGGCTGAGCAGCCAGTCGCTCAGGAACCGGGTCAGCTCGGTGCCGAGGCGCATCCCCTCGTTCGCGGTGCGATCGCGCAGCTCGTGCAATTCCTCGACCAGGGCTGCGTGCAGGTCCCGGTGCAGGCCCTCGCACGAGTAGTCGGTGTCCTGCATGGCCGCCTCCTCGCGCGCGAAATGCGCCTCGGTGGCGGCAATCAGCTCGTCGAGCTTGTCGAGCATCGCCGGCGCGGAGTCGCCCGAGGCGAGCTCGTGCAGCTCGTTGATGTGGACCATCAGTGCCTGGTGGTCGGCGTCCATGAAGCCGATGCCGACGCTGAGGTTCGGGCTCCAGTGCATCAGTGGCATGGTCTGACCCCGCGATACGTTTGACAGGATCAGTGTGCGCCCCGTGTGCCGGCGTGACTTGTCTCAGAT
Organism: Gammaproteobacteria bacterium; assembly: GCA_041623575.1. GTDB lineage: Bacteria > Pseudomonadota > Gammaproteobacteria > JAHELT01 > JAHELT01 > JAHELT01. The sequence continues at coordinate 580 of JBFJWO010000354.1, read as the reverse complement.
CAAGCGCCCCTGCCCGCGGCGGGAGCGCCGGACACCGGCGAGTCCGACCAGGCCGATGGCGAGCAGCGCGGCGGCCGCCGGCTCCGGGACGGCGGTGAGGTGCGCGTCGAACGGCGTATGGCCACCGGCGTCGCCCACCCGCCCGAGCAATGTCAGGGTGCCTCGCAGGGTCACTTCCAGCGGCCCACCGGCGCTGCCCTCGGTCACGATCAGCCGCAGCGGGTCGGCCAGAGAGGTGAGCATCCAGAACTCCAGCAGGTCGTCCAGGCCGTTGCCGTCGACGTCGACGCCGAGTTCGTGGCGCTCGCGCGCCGAGGGAACGTCCAGCGGCAGCCTCAGCGGCAACTCCACCGACCCCGAACCACCGCCGGCGGTGGCCGGCATGGCGATCAGCGGGCCGTTGCTGCTAATGCTGACCACCGGCCCGAGCGTGGTGGCGTAGTCGTTCGCCGCGTCGATGTCGGTGAACGTGAAGGCGGCGCGCAACGGCACGCCACCGCCGCCGGCACCGCCGGGCAGCAACGGGTTCAACGCCTCGGCAAGCGACCCGCCGCCGGGCGCGAACAGCGTCATCTCCACT
>JBFJWO010000353.1:0-5772 GCA_041623575.1 Gammaproteobacteria bacterium | reverse complement strand
CTCCAGCCGAAGGCGATGTCGGTGAAGGCGACCAGCAGCGTCGCGCAGACCAGCGCGGAGACGTTGAACGCCACCGCCGCCGCCTGCGACCAGGCGAGCAGTTGCCAGCGCGTGAAACGCCGTGCCGCGGCCGAACGCCCGGCGTTCCAGCCGAACAGCGCCTCGGCGCGCTGGCCGAGGCGGCGCGAGACGAAGGCTGCCGTGAGCAGGCCCGGGTTGATCGCAGCCGCCAGGTCCTGCAACGAGCGCAGGCCGAGCGCGCGGCCCGGCAGCAGCACCAGCGCGAGCGCGAGCAACGCCAGTTGCACGCCGAGCAGCAGGCCGAGCGCGGTGATCACGTTGACCGGGTGGGTGCCGTCGTAGCGCAGGGCCGCCACCGCGACACCGGCGCCGGCGAGCACGCCGATCAGCAACATCAACGCGGTGACGAGGCCCCGCGCCCGGCCGAGTCCGGGGTCGTCATCGCGGCGTTGCGCCGGGTCGTCGAGGATGCGCCGCCACCAGGCGCGCACGCGGGCGAGGTCGTCGCCGGCGGGCAGGTCGCGGGCGATGGCGCGGTCGCGACGGACGCGCTCGGCGAACGGCGTCGCGCGGTCGGCGTACAACCAGGCGGGCACGCGCACGGCGTCCTCGAACAGGGTCTGTTCGCGGGGTTCGGTTGGCATCGCGCAATCATAGAGTCGGCGCTACGGTCGGTCCATGCGCCCGGACCTGCTCGCCCACCGGGGTCGCCGTCCACCCATTGCGGGCCGGCGATCAGCCTACCGCGGTCGCGAGCGGGCGGCCCTACAGCGCGCCGCTTTCCTTCAGCCGCCCCAGCGCTTCGGGCAGCACGCGTGCCAGGCGTGCGCCCCACTCGGCCTGTTGCGCGGCCGTGCCGATCAGGTCCTGGCGGATCTCGAACTCCACGTGCAGGTGGCCGCGGCCGTGCCCGTGCACCGGCACCGAGTAGTCGCGCCCGGAATCGAGGAAGTAGGGTTCGTTGTCGCCCACCATCAGCTTGCCGCGCTCGTGCTCCTCGGTCTCGAGCAGGCCGAGGATCACGCGCGCCAGGCGTTCGTCGTGCTCGTACAGGACGCCGACGTGCCAGGGCCGGCGCACGCCGTGGTAGACCGGCGTGCAGCTGTGCACCGAGACAAACACCGTGAGGCGCCCGTCGCGGTCGCGTTCGTCGAGCGCGGCCCGGATGGTCTCGTGGTAGGGCAGGTAGATCTCCTCGGTGCGCGCGGCGATCTCGGCGGGCGCGACGTCGCGGTTGCCGGGCACCTCGGTGCTCTCCGAGACCTCGACGATGAAATCCGGCGCGTGCGGCCAGCGGTTGCAGTCGACCACCAGGCGCGAATAGCGCTGCAGCACGCAGGTCGCATCGAGTCGTTCGGACAGGTCACGCGCCACGCCGGCGGCGCCGATGTCCCAGCCGATGTGGCGGCTCAGTTCCGATTCCGGCAGGCCCAGGTCGCCGAGTTTTCGCGGCAGCGCGCGCCCGGCGTGCTCGCAGGTCAGGAAGAACGGCGAGGCGCCCGCCGGGCGCAGCATCTCCACCGGTTGCGGATCGCCGGCGCCGAGCAACCGCAACGGCTCGTTCGTGCTCACGCGCACCTCCTCGACGCCGCCCTTGTCAGCCGGGCGGGCCGGGGTCGACTATACCAACCCCGGCCCGGTTTGGGGGCGCGCGACTACTGCGCGTCGATCGCGTCCTCGAAGGCGTCGGCCATCACCCGGTAGCCGGTGTTGGTGGGGTGCACTTCGAGCGCGTCGGCGCCGTTGCGCTCGATGAGCAGCAGGCCCGTGCGACCCAGGAACGCGCCGTGGACATCGGCGACGCGCACGTCACAACCGCCGGCCGCCAGCGCCCCCGCCACGCCGTCGACGACCGCGTTGAACAACGCCACCACCTGCCCCGCACCCGGGATCTCGTCGATCGTGTAGAGATTGCCGACCACGATCAGCGGCGCCACGCCCGGCATGCCGAAGCACAGCTCGGTGAGGATCTGCGTCAGGTTGGCCTGGTAGCCTGCCAGCACCGTGGCCGGGTCGGCACCGACCAGGATAGCCAGCAGATCGTTGCCACCCACGGTGAGCGTGATGGCGTCGGGCTGGAACGAGGCCAGCGCCTGCGGCACCTGGTGGGCGAGCACCTCGCTGCTGGTGACGCCCGGCACCGCGGCGTTCGCGAACAACGTGTCGTTCCTGCGCTCGAAAGCACCCTCCTTGTACAACAGGTAGGCGAACCCCTGGGTGGCCGGCAACGCCCCGTAACCCGCACTCAGGCTGTCGCCCATAGCGAGGTAACGTGTGTTGTCCGCGAACTGCCAGGGTACCGCCAGCGCCGGCGTGGCCGCGCTGACCGCTATGGCGAGAACGATGCGCATCAGTCGATCGAGTATTGGCATGACTGCTCCCCTTCGGCGTGCGCCGCCCGCGGAACCGGTGCGCCGGCCCGCGGCCCGCGGCGGCACAGATGCCTGTCGGTTTGGCGAAAGCGAAGCGGGCCGGGCGTGAACCATCGTCGCGCACCGGGCCCGCGCGCGAATGTGCCGAAGGGTCCAGATGCGGTCCAACCCGGATCGGCTTTTGCCTCCGCAGTCTGCTCCACAGCGCCCGCGATGGCCTATAGTCACTGGGACCGATCCGGCAAAGGCGACACCGTCGCCGGGAATCCCATGCCACGGGCCACCGCGAGGCTGTCGAAGATCAGCCGGCCGCAGGTCGCCGACCTGGTGCCCCGCGAGCGCCTGCATGCGCTGCTCGACAAGGGCGCGGAGGCCTCGATCGTGTGGGTGAGCGGCCCGCCCGGGGCCGGCAAGACGACCTTGCTCGCGCACTACCTCGAGAGCACGGCACGCGATTTCCTCTGGTACCAGATGGACGCGGGCGACGCCGATGTCGCCACCTGCTTCTACTACCTCTCGCAGGCGACGCGCACGCGCGAGCGGGACGCGAACCTACCGGCGTTTACGCTGCAGTACCTCGCCGATCTGCCAGCGTTCGCGCGCCGCTATTTCCGGGCCCTGTTCGCGGGCCTCGCGGCGCCGTTCGTGGTGGTGTTCGACAACTACCACGAAGTGCCCGCGCAGTCGCGCCTGCACGAGGTCGTGGAACAGGGCCTGGAAGAGATCCCGCCCGGCGGGTGCGTGATGCTGGTCTCGCGCAGCGAGCCGCCGCCGTTTCTCGCCCGCTTCCTGGCCAACAGCCGCATGCAGGTGCTCGGCTGGGAAGACCTGCGCCTGACGCGGGAGGAATCCGACGCCATCGTGCAACTGCGCGGCCACCGCCTGCGCGCCGACGGCAAGGCGCAACTCTACCGCCGCACGCAGGGCTGGGCGGCGGGACTGGTGCTGATGCTCGAGGCGATACGCCGCGAGAGCGCGCTGCTGGAAGTGCCGGAGCACTTCACGCCGCAGGTGGTGTTCGACTACCTCGCCGGCGAGATCTTTCGTCGCTTCGACGAGGCCAACCAGACCTTCCTGCTGCGCACCGCGACCCTGCCGCAGATGACCGCCGCGATGGCGACGACGCTCACCGGGCAGGCGAGCGCCGGCGAGACGCTCGCCTACCTGGCGCGGCACGACTACCTGATCAGCGCCAGTCACGGCGGCGAGGAGGTGAGCTACCAGTACCATCCGCTGCTGCGCGACTTCCTGCGCACGCGCGCCGCGCGCGACCTCGATAAGCAGGAACTGCGCAGACTGCAGGCGCGCGCCGCGACCCTGCTGGAGCAGGCCGGGCACATCGAGGACGCGTTGCGCCTGCGCATCGAGAACCGCGAGTGGGCGGAGCTGGCCGCGGCGGTTTGCGAGCACGCGGCCGCCATGCTCGAGCAGGGCCGTGGCGAAACCCTGGAACGCTGGCTGGAAGAGCTGCCGGGCGAGCAGATCGAGAACGACGCCTGGCTCACGTACTGGCTGGCGGCCAGCAAGTCGAACTACTCGCTGCGCGAGGCGCGCCGCCTCTACGAACGTGCCTACCGCATGTTCGCCGCCGGCGGCGAGGCGCACGTGCCGGGAATGTTCGCCGCCTGCGCAGGCGTGCTCGACACCGTGCTGTTCGAACTCGACGACCTGACGTTGCTCGACGCCTGGATCGAGGAGGTCGAGCGACTGCTCGAACGCCACCCGGGTTTTCCGAGCGCGGCGTGGGGCGAGCGTGTGACGTGCAACATGTACCTCGCGCTTGCTTTTCGCCAGCCCGCGCACCCCGACATCAATGCCTGGGCCGAGCGCACCTACGCGGTGGTCAACGGTACCGCCGACGCCTCGCTCAAGGTGCGCTCGGCGATCAACCTGGTCTCCGGCATCGCCTGGACGGGGCGCTTCGCCCGCGCGCTCGAGATCGTCGAGGCGGTGCGCAGCCTCGCCCGCGGCCCCGACGTCTCGCCCGTGGTGCTGACCACCTTGCGCTACATCGAGACCATGTACTACATGCTGAGCGGCGAGCACGAGGAGTGCATGAGAGCGCTGGCCGACGGCGTCGGCATCGCCGAGGCCACCGGCGTGCACATCTGGACCAACAGCATCCTGATCAACGGCGTGGGGAGCGCGCTCGGTGCGGGTCAGCTCGAGCGCGCCAGGGAACTGCTCGGGCAACTCGACCAGCCGGCGATGGCCACCCGGCGGTTCGATTCGTGCCTGCACCACTACTGTCGCGCGTGGCTCGCGATGCTCGAAGGCCGGGTGCTCGACGCCTACCAGGACCAGCGCGCGGCGGTGCGCCTCGCCGCCGAGGTCGGCATGCCGTTCTTCGAGGTACTGTTCCAGCTCGGCCTCGCGCAGATCCTGTTCGCCTGCGGCGACGAGCGGCGCGGTGCGACGCTGCTGCAGCAGATCCGGCGCAAGGCCGAACCCATCGACAACCAGTTGCTGGCGTTCTCCAGTTTCCTGGTCTACGCGCAGATCGCGCTCACCCACGGGCGCAAGGCGTCCGGTCTGCGCGCGCTGCGTTACGCGCTGGGCGTTGGCCGCGAGCACAACTTCACCCACACCGTGTGGTGGCAGCCGCGTGCCATGGCGGAGCTCGCGTGCACCGCGCTCGAACACGGCATCGAACCCGAGTACGTGCGCCAACTCGTCGTGCGCCGCAAGCTGGTGCCCGAGCGACCGCCCTGGCACGTCGACGCCTGGCCCTGGCCGTGGCGGCTGCGCACGTTCGGGCGTTTCGCCCTGCAGCGCGACGGCGAGGTCGAGCAGGCGAAGCCGCGCGGGCGCCCGGTGGAGTTGCTGAAACTCGCTGTCGCCTTCGGCGGCACCGAGGTGAGCGAGGCGCTGATCAGCGATCTGCTGTGGCCCAACATCGACGCCGACTACGCGCACCGCTCGTTCAACACCACGCTGCACCGCCTGCGCAAGCTGCTCGGCGACGAGCGCGCGGTGAGCTTCGCCGCGGGCAAGCTGACGCTCGCGGCCAACTGGTTCTGGCTCGACACCTGGGCGTTCGAGCGCGTCGTGCAGGACCTCTCGGCGCAGCTGGGGAGAGCCGGGGTCTTCGTCGACCACCGGGCGGTGAGCGCGCTCGCCGAACGTGGACTGGCGCTCTACGCGGGTCCGTTCCTCGCCGACGAGACCGCCGCCTGGGCGATCGCGCCGCGCGAGCACTGGCGCGGACGCTTCGTGCGTTTCGTGCAGGACGTGGCCCACTACCTCGAGGGCGCGGAGCGAACCGAGGAGGCGGTTCGCCTGGTACAGGCGGCGCTCGATGCCGACGCCCACGCCGAGGCGTTGTACCGCCAGTTGATGCTCGGCTACGCCGCGCTGGGGCGCAACGCCGAGGCCGTGG
>JBFJWO010000352.1:0-5778 GCA_041623575.1 Gammaproteobacteria bacterium | reverse complement strand
CTCCTGGTTGAGCTGGGTCTTGGTCATGGCGTGCGCGAACGTCGGCCCGTCGGCGAGCTCGCGCGCCAGCGCCACCGCCTCGCTCTCCAGCTGCGCGGCGCTCACCAGGCGATTGTAGAAACCCCAGCTCGCACCTTCCTCGGCGCTCATCACCCGCCCGGTGTAGAGCAGCTCCGCGGCGCGCCCCTGGCCGATGATGCGCGGCAACATCGCGCAGGCCCCCATGTCGCAACCGGCCAGGCCGACGCGCGTGAACAGGAAGGCGGTGCGGGCATCGCGGGTCGCGATTCGCAGGTCGCTCGCCATGGCGATGATCGCGCCGGCGCCCACGCACACCCCGTCGACCGCGGCGATCACCGGCTTGCCGCAGCCGAGCATCGCTTTCACCAGGTCGCCGGTCATGCGCGTGAAGGCGAGCATGTCTTTCATGTCCATCGCGAGCAACGGGCCGATGATGTCGTGCACGTCGCCCCCCGAGCAGAAGTTGCCGCCGTTGGAAGCGAACACCACCGCGTGCACGTCGCGCGCGTAGGCGACGGCGCGAAAGGTGTCGCGCAGTTCGGCATAGCTCTCGAACGTCAGCGGGTTCTTGCGCGCGGGCCGGTCCAGTCGCATGATCGCCACCGGGCCGTCCACGCGCCAGTCGAAGTGGGTCGGCGTCAGGCTCGCCAGGGTGTTCATCGGGATTCTCCTTCGCGCTGCGCGAGTTTCTCCAGCGGGGCGAACATACGGGCGATCTCGGCCGCCGACAGGCTCGAGAAGAGGTCGTCGATCCAGGCCTCGTGCTCGATCGCCATGCGCTCGAAACGCCGGCGCCCGCGCGGCGTCAGGCGCACCCGTGTCGCACGGCGATCGTGCTCGATCGGCACACGGCGCACCAGCCCGTCGCGCACGAGGCGTTCGACGATACCGGTGACGTTGCCGTTGGACACCACCAGCACCCGCGAGAGCTCACTCATCTTGAGCCCCTCTTGCCAGCGATACAGTGCCGCCAGCACGTCGAAACGCGGCAGCGTCGTGTCGAAGCTCTCGCGCAGGCGCTCTCGCAACTCGGCCTCGACGTGGCGCGTGGCGCGCAGCACCCGTAACCACAGTCGCAGCTTCTGCCGCGACAACGGTGCGCGAGGTTCACGGTGGCCGGCGCTCACGCCGTCTCCCCGCCGTTCACCCCGATCGCTTGGCCGGTGACCGCATCCGACCCCGGCCCGCACAGCCACAAGGCCGCCGCCGCGACCTCTTCGGGGCGCACGAATCGCCCCAGCGGGCTGCCGGCGGCGAGCGCCGCGCGGGCTTCGGCCTGCGACTTGCCGGTCTTGCGCACGATCGTGGCGACGCTGGCATCGAGCAACGGTGTTTCGGTGAACCCCGGGCACAGCGCGTTGACCGTGACTCCGCTGCCCGCGGTTTCGAGCGCCAGCGCGCGCATCAGTCCGATCACGCCGTGCTTGGCCGCGCAGTAGGCCGCCACGTAGCGGTAGCCCTTGAGGCCGGCGCTCGAGGCGACGGGGATCAGCCGGCCCCAGTCGCGCCCCTGCAATTGGCGCAAACCCGCCTGCAGGGTCAGGAAGGAACCCGTCAGGTTGACGGCGAGCATGCGTTGCCACAGATCGACACCGGTGCTCGCGAGCGGCGCGCTTTCTGCCGCGCCGGCATTGGCTACCACGATGTCGGTCGGCCCGGCGGCCTCGAACAGCGCCCGCACCTGCGCCTCGTCGGTGATGTCCGCCACCTGCGCGCGCACGTTCGCGCTGCGTGCCGCCGTCGCCGCCAGCGGTTCCGCCCGTCGACCGCAGATCGTGACCGTGGCGCCGGCGCCGGCCAGCGCCAGCGCGATGGCCGCACCGACGCCGGTGCCGCCGCCGGTGACCAGTGCGTGCCTGCCGCGTAACGCGCTCATGGGCGCCATGATCCCGAAACGACTTCTTTATTTCAAGTCTAAAATTTCAAAGCTTGAAATTCCTGCGCGCCATGGTCATGATGCCGCCCATCCATGCCCGTCAACCGAGGAGCAGGAGATGCGCGTCGCTTGCCTGGGCGGCGGCCCGGCGGGGTTGTATTTCGCCATCAGCATGAAGCTGCGCGACCCCGGCCACGAGGTCGTCGTGGTGGAGCGCAACCGCCCCAACGACACCTTCGGCTGGGGCGTGGTGCTGTCCGACGAGACGCTCGAGAACCTGGCCGGCAACGACCCGGTCAGCGCCGAGCAGGTGCGGGCCCATTTCGCCTACTGGGACGACATCGCCGTGCACTACCGGGGGCGCCGTATCGTCTCGGGCGGGCACGGCTTCTGCGGCATCGGGCGGCGCAAGCTGCTGAACATCCTGCAGGCGCGCTCGCGCGAACTGGGCGTGGAGCTGGTCTTCGAACGCGAGATCGAGGCGCCCGGCGACTACGCCGGCTACGACCTCGTGGTGGGCGCCGACGGGCTCAACTCGCGCACGCGCGCCGCGCAGGCCGCGGCGTTCGAGCCCGACATCGACGTGCGCGCCTGCAAGTTCGTGTGGCTGGGCACTCACCAGCAGTTCGACGATGCGTTCACTTTCATCTTCGAGCCCACCGAGCACGGCTGGGTGTGGGCCCACGCCTACCAGTTCGACGCCGACACCGCGACGTTCATCGTCGAGTGCAGCGAGCAGACCTGGCATCGCTTCGGCTTCGGCGAGATGAGCCAGGACGAGTCCATCGCGACCTGCGAGCGCATCTTCGCCGCCTACCTCGGCGGGCACGCGTTGATGAGCAACGCCCGTCACCTGCGCGGTTCGGCGTGGCTGAACTTTCCGCGCGTGCTGTGCAGGCACTGGAGCCACGACAACGTCGTGCTGCTCGGCGACGCCGCGGCCACCGCGCATTTCTCCATCGGCTCGGGCACCAAGCTGGCGCTGGAGAGCGCCATCGCGCTCGCCGACTGCGTGCACAGCGAGGCGGACCTGGCCGGGGCGTTCCGCCGTTACGAGGACGAGCGGCGCCTGGAGGTGCTGCGCCTGCAATCTGCGGCCCGCAATTCGCTCGAGTGGTTCGAGGACGTCGAGCGTTACCTGCACCTCGACCCGGTGCAGTTCACCTACTCGCTGCTGACGCGCTCGCAGCGCATCAGCCACGAGAACCTGCGCCTGCGCGATCGCGCCTGGCTCGAAGACGCCGAGAAGTGGTTCGAGGAGAGCGCCACCGGGCGGCGCCCGCCGACCTCGCGCCCGCCCATGTTCACGCCGTTCGTGCTGCGCGGGCTCGAGCTCAAGAACCGCGTGGTGGTCTCTCCCATGGCCCAGTACTCGGCGCGCGACGGTTGCCCGCAGGACTGGCACCTGGTGCACCTGGGCGCGCGCGCGCTCGGCGGCGCGGCGCTGGTCTACACCGAGATGACTTGCGTCTCGGCGCCCGGGCGCATCAGCCCCGGTTGCCCCGGCATGTACGACCCCGCGCACGAGGCCGGCTGGCGGCGCGTGGTCGATTTCGTGCACGCGCACAGCGACGCCGCGATCGCCATCCAGCTCGGCCATTCCGGCCCCAAGGGCTCGACCCAGCTCGGCTGGCAGGAGATGGACGCGCCGCTCGCCGAGGGCAACTGGGAGACCCTCGCCCCCTCGCCGGTGCCCTGGTCCGAGCGTAATCCGCCGCCGCGCGAGATGACCCGCGCCGACATGCACGAGGTGCTCGAGCAGTTCGTGCGCGCGGCGTCCATGTCGGCCCGTTGCGGTTTCGACTGGCTGGAGTTGCATTACGCCCACGGCTACCTGCTGTCGGCGTTCATCACCCCGCTCACCAACCGGCGCGGCGATGCCTACGGGGGCTCGCTCGAGAACCGCATGCGCTTCCCGCTCGAGGTGTTCGACGCGGTGCGCGCCGCGTGGCCCGCAGACAAACCGATCTCGGTGCGCATCTCCGCGCACGACTGGGTCGGTGAGGCGGGCATCACGCCGGTCGAGGCGGTGCGCATCGCGCGGTTGCTGCGCGACGCCGGCGTCGACATCATCGACGTCTCCGCGGGCCAGACGTCCACGCGCGCTCAACCGGTCTACGGGCGCATGTTCCAGACCCCGTTCGCCGACCGCATCCGCAACGAGGCGGGCATCGCGACCATGGCCGTCGGCAACATCTACGAACCGGACCACGTCAACTCCATCCTGATGGCCGGGCGCGCGGATCTGTGCTGCCTCGCGCGCCCGCACCTGAGCGACCCGCACTGGACACTGCGCGCCGCGGCGCAACTCGGTTACACGGACGCCGCCTGGCCGCTTCCCTATCACGCCGGACGCGACCAGTTGCACCGCCTCGCGGCCCGCGCGGAAAGCACGACCGGCGAGGTCTGAGCACGCGCGCCGAATCGGCGCCCCGATCGGCGCTACTGAGCCAGCAGCGCGTCGATGGCTTGCCGCACGGGCGTCGCCGCCCAGTCGATGGCGCCCGCCACCGAGTAGCGGATGCTGCCGTCCCTGCCGAGCAGGTAGCTGGTCGGGAAGGCGAACACTTTCCAGCGCTTGGGCAGCGACTGGCCCGGGTCGAGCAGCACCGGAAAGTTCACCGGGCGGCTGTCGAGGAAACGGCGGATATCGGCGACCTCCTCCCCGAGGTTGATCGCGAGGATGGTGAAAGCGCGCCCGGCGTAGGCCGCCTGCAGGTCGGCCATCGAGGGCATCTCGTGCACGCACGGCGGGCACCAGGTCGCCCAGAAATTCACCAGCACCACCCGGCCCCGGTAGCCCGACAGGGCGTGCGGCTCGCCCGCCAGGTCCTCACGCACGAAATCCTCCGCCTGCCACTCGCCCGTGTAGGGGCGAAGCGCGCCGGTCAGTTTGGTGCCCGTGGCCTCGTCCTCGGCCGCCAGCGCGACCGCGGTTCGCGCTCCGGCGTGGGCGCTGGTCAGCTTCATCGCCTGCAGCACCTTGCCGGGAAACGCGCTCGACAGGCGGCGTTCGAGCGCCGTGGCATCGGGGCGGAAGAAGAACCGGTTGCGCACGCCGCGCAGCACCTGCACGTAGACGTCGCTCCCCCCTGCCCTGAGGGCGTTGACCGTGGCGTCGACACGCAGCGCCAGCGTCGAGTTGCCGGGCAGGAAAACGAACACCGGCAGGTTGGTGGCACGGGCGATCGGCAGCAACTCGCCCTCGTTGCCCGCCGCCGGCGTCCTCGCGTAGAGATCGGGTGACACGAGGATCGCCCCGTCCAGGGTGCCGGCGACTTTCGCCTGCCACTCGCGCGCCGCCGCCAGCAACAGGCCTGCCCCCTTGTCGTTGCCGAACAGGTAGAGGCGTTTGGCGGTAGCCGCGGCGCGTTCGATCAGTTGCGCGTAGGCCGCCGCCGGGATCTCGCGCAGGCTCGATTCGAGCGGCGGCAGGAACCAGGTCGTGAAGGGGTCGGCAATCCAGGTCTCGACGCCCGCCTCGCCGAGGCCGCGCGCCAGGTCAGCGAGCCCGTCGGTGATGCCGTGCTCGGAAGGCAGCACCAGCAGCAGGGCATCGCCGTCGGCCGGGTAGACGCGCACGTGCAGATCGGTGTCGTCGGACAGAGCCAGGGACAGCGACTGCTCGGCGAGTGCCGTGCCACACCCGGTCGCGAGCAATACCGCGAGGGACACGCCGAAACGCCGGCGCGGGTGGTTCTTCGGCGCGCCCGGCGCCCCGCTCGGCGCGACCTGCCTACGCGCCGAGCGCATCGATCTTGCGTTGCAGGTGCCAGCAGAACCAGCCACGGTACTTTTCCTGCAGCACGGGGTCGCGCCAGTCCTTGCCCGTGATCGTGCCGCGGCACTGCTCGCTCCCGCAGTGGCAGGTCATCGCGTAG
>JBFJWO010000351.1:0-5793 GCA_041623575.1 Gammaproteobacteria bacterium | reverse complement strand
TCAGCACCACCACCGCAGCTACCGGCACCGCGCGACGCCAGCCGGCGAAGCGCCCGCGACCACGCCCGGCCGCGTCGTGTGCCGCCGCGCGAATGGCCGCATCCAGCGCCGCCGGCGGCACTTCGTGCCGGCTCGCGCGGTAGGCGCGGCTCAGGTCGCCGCCGTCGGGCTCGCCGCTCACAGCTTTTCCCTGATGGACGCGCGCAAGCGGTTCACCGCGTAACGCAGGCGGCTTTTCACCGTCTCGCGCGGCACCCCGACCAGCTCGGCGATCTGCGCCAGCGAGAGCCCCGCCTCTTCACGCAACAGGAAAGCCTCGCGCTGAGCATGCGGCAGGGTGCCGATCCCGGCCAGCAACGCCGCCCGGACCTGCTCGGTGTACAGCACGTCGCCGGGCAGCGGGGCTTCGTCGGCGAGGTCGTCGGGCGCCGCGTCGGCGCTCGCGATCCGGGCGTTGCGCCGCGCCTGGGCGCGGTAGAAGTCCTTCAACCGGTTGCGCGCGATGCTGAACAACCAGGTGCGGAACATGGCTTTCGGGCGGTAGCCGTGACGGGCGTTGATGACGCGCATCCAGATGTCCTGGTAGACCTCGTTGGCCGCCTGCGGCTCGCCGGTGTTGCGCAGCACGAAACGATACAGGGTGTCCTTGTGACGCGCATAGAGGCTGTCGAACGCCGCGGCCTCGCCGTCGCGGTAGGCACACATCAGCGCTTCGTCGGCAAGCACCGTGTCGCTGGCGGCGGCATCCATCCCGGCAGCCTAGTCGAGGCCCGCCGGAAACTGAAGCGCAGCGCGCACGGTGGCGGGGCGCGGCCGCTCGCCGCGCCCCGCCCACCCGCTAGTCGCGAACCGCGGCGGCATGCGCGCTGAGCGAACCGGCCAGGCTGACGAGCTGCACGAACTCGGCACGGTAGCCGAACGGATCTTCGCCGCGCGCCCCCCGCGCCAGGGCTCGCACGTCTTCGAGCCCGAACTCACCGGTGTGGGTGCCGCCCCGCAACAGCTGGCCGAAAGCCGCCACCGCGGCGGCGAACCGGTAGCGCTCGGAGGTCTCCTCCAGCGTCTCGCGCACCTCGGCGAGGCGCAGGGGTTGCTCGAGCAGACGGCTCGCGACCTCACCCGGCGCCGCCCCGTCCTGTACCGGCTTGTAGCGCAGGCGCAGGTAGGCGATCTCGCCACCGTGCTCGGGCGCGGGCCGCTCGGGGGCACCGTAGCGCAGGCCGGAGATACGCTCACCGCCGGACCCGCGCAAGGCGACCTCGTAGAGGGCCGTTACCGTGTGTCCGGCGCCGATGTCTCCGGCGTCCACCCGGTCGTTGTCGAAGTCCTCGCGGCGCAGCCGGCGGTTCACGTACCCGATCAGGCGGTATTCGCTGACCAGCGCCGGGTTGAACTCGAGCTGGATCTTGACGTCGCGGGCGATCGTGAGCAGCGTTGCCGACAACTCGTCCACCAGCACCTTGCGGGCCTCGTTCAGGGTGTCGATGTAGGCGTAGTTCCCGTCGCCGGCATCGGCGATGCGCTCGAGCAGGTGATCGTTGTAGTTGCCCATGCCGAAGCCGAGCGTGGTGAGCGCGATGCCGCTGGCGCGCCGGGCCTGCACCAGTTCGACCAGCTGCTCGACGTTGGTGGTGCCGACGTTGAAGTCGCCGTCGGTGGCCAGGATCACGCGGTTCACGCCGCCCGGGTGGAAGTGCCGCTCGGCCAGCGCGTAGGCGAGCCGGATCCCGGCCGCGCCGTTGGTCGAACCGCCGGCTCGCAGGTTCTCGATGGCCGCCAGGATCCGCCCGCGTTCGGCGCCCGAGGTCGGCTCGAGCACCGTCCCCGAGGCGCCGGCGTAGACCGCGATGGCGACGTGGTCCTCGGGGCGCAGGCGCCGCGCCAGCAGCTGCAGGGCCGATTTCAGCAAGCCGAGCTTGTCGGGTGAGCGCATCGAGCCCGAGACGTCGATCAGGAACACGAGGTTGGCGGGCGGCAACTCGCCGGGCGGCAGCTCGTAACCCTTGATGCCGACGTGCAGCAGGTGGGTGTTGCGCCCCCAGGGGCTGGGGCCGATCTCGGTGGTGACGGAGAACGGCGTGCCGGCCTGCGCCGGCGCCGGGTAGGCGTAGTCGAAATAGTTGATCAACTCCTCGATGCGCACCGCGTCGCGCGGCGGCAGGCGGCCGCTGGCGAGGAACCGGCGCAGGTTTGCGTAGGCCCCGGTGTCGACGTCGATGCTGAACGTCGAGACGGGGTGCTCGGCGACGCGCCGCAGCGGGTTGTCGACGAAGTGCGCGTAGCTCTCACGGTCGAGCGGTTCGGACGCCGGGCGCAGGCCCGCCAGGTCGTCGGCGGAGGCGGGCGCCAGTTGCCGCGCCGGCGAGCGCACCGCTACCGCGGTCGATGCCTGGCCGGCGGCGGTGTCGAATTCCTCGCGCTTGCGCAGTGCGTCGACGGGCCGATTGGCGGGTGCGGGCGATTCGGCGGGCGCGGCCACCGGCCCGGCAGCGGACACTTTTTCCTCGTCGCTGCCGAGCGAGCGCGTGAGCGCCGGTTCGGCCTCGGTGTTGCTGCGCCGCTCGGCCTGGTAGCTGCCGCAAGCGGCGGTGAGCAGGACCAGCGCCGCGCTGACCCAGGTGTAACGGTTGAATGTCGAGCCCATGGCGTACCTCGTAGCGTTGATGGCTTCGAGGGGGTAAACGCCGGCCGGCGCCCGGCGGGGTCAAACGGGTTTGCGAACCGGCGCCGCGCGATGCGGCGCCTTGCGCTCAGACGCCGTCGAGAACGCCTGCCGCCTGTCGATCGGCGTGGTAGGAGGAGCGCACCAGCGGGCCGCTGGCGACGTGCGTGAAGCCCATGGCCTCGGCGCTGCGCTGCAGTTGCGCGAACTCGTCCGGGTGCACGTAGCGCACCAGCGGCAGATGATCGCGGCTCGGCTGCAGGTACTGGCCCAGGGTCAGCATGTCGCAGTCGTGCTCGCGCAGGTCGCGCATGACTTCCTCGACCTCGTGCAGTTCCTCGCCGAGCCCCAGCATCAGCCCGGACTTGGCCGGCACCCCGGGCTGGCGCGCCTTGAACTCGCGCAGCAGGCGCAGCGACCAGGCGTAGTCGGCGCCCGGGCGCGCCAGCTTGTACAGCCGCGGCACGGTTTCCAGGTTGTGGTTGAACACGTCGGGGGGCTGGCGATCGATGATCTCCAGCGCCACCTCCATGCGCCCGCGGAAATCCGGCACCAGCACCTCGATGCGGATCCCGGCGCAGGCGTCGCGCACGGCGGCGATGCACTGCACGAAGTGCTCCGCCCCGCCGTCGCGCAGGTCGTCACGGTCGACCGAGGTGATCACCACGTAGCTGAGCGCCATGTCGCGCACGGTGCGCGCCAGGTTGGCGGGTTCTTCGGGGTCGAGCGGCAGCGGGCGCCCGTGCGCGACGTCGCAGAACGGGCAGCGCCGCGTGCAGATGTCGCCCATGATCAGGAAGGTCGCCGTACCGTGGCCGAAACACTCGCCGAGGTTGGGGCAGTTGGCCTCCTCGCACACGGTGTGCAGGCGATTTTCCCGCAACACCTGCTTGAGGCGCTGCACGCGCTCGCCGGTGTGCACCCGCGCACGAATCCAGGGCGGTTTGCGCAGCGGCCGGGTGGTCTTGTCGAACTTGACGCGCACCCGCGCCATCTTGTCGGCGCCGCGCTGGTGCCCCGCGGGGTCGGCGCGCGACGGCGCGGTCAGGTCGGGTGTGCTGCTCACGGGATTCCTGGTGTGTCGGCGCCGGGTGCTTCCCAGCGGGTCGAGGCGGCATTGTAGCCCAGTTGCCCCAGCAACTCATCGACCAGCGGGCGCTCCAGCTCGCCCGGCTCGGCGGCGATGCCGAGATCGCGGGTCTGCGTGACCTCGAGCCCCGGGAACCCGCAGGGATCGATGAGCGAGAACGGGGCGAGGTCCATGGCCACGTTGAGGCTCAGGCCGTGGTAGGAGCAGCCGCGCCGCACGCGCAGGCCGAGTGCCGCGACCTTGCGCTGCCCGACGTACACCCCGGGCGCTTCGGCCCGCGCGCGGGCCGCGACGTCGAAACGCGCCAGCAGCGCGATCACGGCCTGTTCGAGCGCGCTCACGAGCTGGCGGATGCCGAGGCGCCGGCGGCGCAGGTCGAGCAGCGTGTAGAGCACGATCTGGCCGGGCCCGTGATAGGTCACCTGCCCGCCCCGATCGCTGTGCACCACGGCTATACCCGGCGCTTCGGCGAGCAGGTGCTCGGCGCGCCCGGCCTGGCCCAGCGTGAACACCGCCGGGTGTTGAACGAGCCACAGCTCGTCGGCGCTGGCGGGGGTGCGTCGCTCGGTGAACGCGCGCATGGCCTCCCACACCGGCCCGTACTCCCGCAGCCCGAGGCGGCGCACGACGATGCCGGCCGGGTCGCCGCTGGTCACGGCGGCGGCGCACTTGGGCAGGATGCCCGGTTCGGCCCGGGAAGCGCGGCGCAGGGGCGATCCGGGGAGGCGTTCATCGCGGCCGCCGTCCGCCGCTAGAGCGCCATCAGCACGCTTTCGTGGGCGCTGAGCTCCCGGTAGATGGCATCGAGCTCGGCCTTGCTGCGCGCCCGCACCGTCACCGTGACCGACACGTACCGGCCGCGGCTGCTCGGGCGGGTGTTCCACGCCAGCGCGCCTTGTTCGCCGAGATGGCGGCGCACGACGTCCTCGACCAGTTCCGCCAGGCGTGCATCCGCCGCCCCCATGACCTTGATCGGGAAGTCGCAGGGAAACTCGAGCAGCGTGTCGGCGTCGGTGTTGCTCACGGCCGGCGCCCGGCGAGTGGCGTGCGACGTTGCCGCCTCATTGGAAGTAGCGCAACACCGCGTCGCGCGCCCGCTGCCAGAGGCCGCCCTCGGCGATCGACTCGAGCGCCAGCAGCGGCTGCTCGTGCAGCAATTCGTCGCCGAGCATGACGCGCACCGCGCCGTGGCGGTCGAACTTGTCGGTCGGCGCCACGATCGCCTCGTCCACCCGGATCGCCGCGGCAAGGCTCGAATAACGCCCGCGGGGAATGGTGACGTACATGTCCTCGCGCAAGCCGAGACGCAACTGCTCGCGCTCACCGCTCCAGATCCGGACTTCGCTCAAGGCCTGGCCGCCCGCGTACAGCTTGTGGGTCTCGAAGAACCGGAAGCCGTAGCCGAGCAGTGCGCGCGAGGCCTGGGCACGCTGCTCCTCGGAGTCCGCGCCCAGCACCACGGCGATCAGGCGCATGCCGTCGCGCAGCGCCGAGCTCACCAGGCAGTAGCCGGCCTCCTCGGTGTGGCCGGTCTTGATCCCGTCCACGCTGTCGTCGCGCCACAGCAGCTTGTTGCGGTTGTACTGGACGATGCCGTTGAACGTGTACTCCTTCTGCGCGTAGGTCCTGTACTGCTCGGGATAGTCGCGAATCAGCGCCCGCGACAGGGTCGCGATGTCGCGTGCCGTCGTGTAGTGCTCGGCGTCCGGCCAGCCGGTGCTGTTACGGTAGCTGGTGTCGTTCATGCCGAGTTCGCGCGCCACGATGTTCATGTAGTCCGCGAAGGCCTCCTCGCTGCCGGCGACGAACTCGGCCAGCGCCACGCTGGCGTCGTTGCCCGACTGGATGACCACCCCGCTCAGGAGGTCGCGCACGCTGACCTGCTCGCCCACCTCGATGAACATGCGCGAGCCCTTCATGCGCCAGGCTTTCTCGCTGATCGGCACCAGCGTGTCGAGGGTGAACGCGCCCTTGGCGAGTTCCCGGTACACGACGTAGGAGGTCATCATCTTGGTGATGCTCGCCGGGGCGATGCGCTGGT
>JBFJWO010000350.1:0-5804 GCA_041623575.1 Gammaproteobacteria bacterium | reverse complement strand
GCCCCCGGTCCCCTCGCTGCCCGATCTCGACAGCCGTCTGCAGGTCGTGCGCAGTGCTGCGGCGGACGGTGGCGCGAGCCAGGCGCTGCACGATCTGTTCTGGCGGCGGACCAGGACGCTGGAGGAGACCGGCGCAGGCAACGCGACGCCCGACGCCGATTGCGGCCGGGACTGAGCGAGCGCCATCGCTACCGGGATCGGACGCTTGCGGCGATCGGCACGCCGCCGCCGTCCGCAAGCGGTTCTCAGGTGCCGATCTTGGCCAGCACGTCGGCTTTGAGAAAGCGCTCGATGAAGAGCATGAAGCCGACCGACGGCACCAGCAGGATCAGCGCGGTGATCGAGGCGATCTGGTAGTTGCCCTCCATGCTGGCGGTGAACAGCAGCAGCGGCAGGGTGGTGACGTCGGGCACGCCCACGAAGTAGGTGCCGGTGAACTCGTCCAGCGATTCGAGGAACACGAAAATGGCGCTCGCCATGATGCCCGGCATGGCGAGCGGCAGCGTCACGGTGAAGAATGCGCGCAGCGCCGAGGCGCCGATGTTGCGCGCCGCCTGCTCGAGTTCCCGGTCGACGGCGGCGAACGCCGCGGTCGAGATCCACACCGAGAACACCAGACCGTGCGAGGTGTGCACCAGCACCACGCCGGCAATGGTGCCGTTCAGGCCGTACTCGTAGAAGATGCGTGCGATGTTGATGTACACCGGTACCGCCGGGAAGGCCTGCGGCAGCAGGAACGCGAGCAGGATCAGCGCACGCCAGGGGAGGCGCCGGCGCGCCAGCGCGTAGCCGGCGGGGATGGATACCGCGAGACAGGTCGCCACCGTCAGCACCGCGATGAGCAGGCTGTTGCCGAGCGACTCCATGGCATTGCCGGTGGGCTTGAAGACCTCCTGCCAGTAGCGGGTGCCGTAGGTCACCGGCAGCTTGTGCGGGTAGTACCAGGTCTCGGCCGCGGCCCAGAACAGCAGGTTGGTCAGCGGCCCGAAGATCACAAGCGCGATCAGGCCGAGCACCACTGCACGGGGCAGCCAGGCAAGTCCTGCGCTCACGACGGCGTTCCTTCCTGCACGCCGCGGCGCAGGTACACCCAGGCGACCACGGCGGTCATCAGGTAGGAGACGAAACCGAGCGCGTTGGCGACGCCGTAGTCGCCGTAGAAATTGATCCGAAACGCCATGTCCACGGTCATCATGGTCGGCGACTCGCCGCTGATCATCAGCGGCACCGACAGCACCGACATCATGGTCACGAACGACAGGATCAGTCCCACCACCAGCGTCGCTCGCACCTGGGGCACGACGATCTCGAGCAGGATGCGCAGGCGCCGCGCACCGAGGTTTCGCGCCGCCTCGATGGTGGCCGGGTCCAGCGAGGCCATGGCGCCCGACACCAGCAGCGCCACGAACGGGGTCTGCTTCCACGCGAACGTGATGATCAGGCCCTGCCAGTCGAGAAAGCTGGTCGTGTCCAGCGGGTCGAGCACGCCGGAGGCGACCAGCGCGTTGTTCATCATGCCGTTCTTGGCCAGGAACGAGCGCATGATCTGGCCGGCGACGATGAACGGGATGAACAACGGCCAGCGGTACAGCCACTTCAGGATCGCCACCGCGCGCGGGTTGCTGCCGAGAACCAGGTAGCCGCCGATGGCCACGGCCAGCACGCCGATCACGCCCGTCGAGGCGCCGACGATGACCAGGGTGTAGAGCATGTCGCGCGAGTAGAACTCGAACGCCTTGGCGAAGTTGGCCAGGGTCAGCGCGCCGCTCTGGTCGACGAACGCCGTGGCGAGCGAATAGCCCAGCGGCGAGACGAACAGCGCCACCACCACCAGCAACGCCGGCGTCACCAGCGCGATGGAAAGCGCGCGGGACTCGTTCACGCGCAGGCGGTCCGTTCGTTCACCGCGCCAGGCGCGCGCCGGGGATCGAAGGGGCCCTCTCCCCGCGGCGGGGAGAGGGCGTCTCGATGCGCCTCACCGGGCGACGTTCTTTTCGTACTCCTCGAGGATGTCGTCGAAGAAGGGCGCGATGGGAAAGGCCTTGCCCTTGCTCGCCAGGTCCTGCGGGGTGACGTCGCTGAACAGCGCCGACCACGATTGCGGGTTGAGCGAAGCCTTGACGTGATCGGCGTCGATGCCGGGGTACCAGTTGAACTTGGTCACGATGCCCTCGGCCTGCACGTTGGGGCTGGTCGCCAGCTCGATGAACTTCTTGGCGAGGTCCTGGTTGGCCGCCTTGGCGGGCATCACGTAGTACATCGGCTGCCCGGGCATGCCCGGGCCGATCAGCTGCAGCTTCATGTTCGGCGGCACGCGCCCGTCCGCCTGCCAGGTGTAGAACATGTCCACCCAGACCGGGCCCATGACGATCTCGCCGCGGTTCAGCATGTCGAGCGTGCCGGCGTTGCCGGCGGTGAAGCTGACGTTCTCGTTGAAGTCCTTGAGGCGGGTCCAGGCGTCGCCCCAGGTGCTCTTCAGCGACGGGTCGTAGGGGCCGTTCATCAGCGTTGCGTCCTGCCCGGTGTGCGCGTAGATCCAGCCGACCACGAAGCTGACGCCGGACATACCGCGCTTGATGCCGTTATAGCCGAACTGCTTGGGGTGTGCCTTGACCCACTCGATCAACTCGGGGTAGGACGTCGGCGGGTTTTTCACCAGGTCGGGGTTGTAGGCGATCGCCGTCTGGCTGTGGAACATCGGCATGACGTAACCGTCGACGTCGGTGCCGAGCGCCATCTTGGCGGTGTCGCGCGTCACCAGCTTGCCGGTGGCGATGTCCCCGCGGTACTTGCCGAGCAGCCCCTGCTGCACGAGGTTGCCCGCCATCTTCTGGTGCACGACCGCCACGTCCACGTCCCAGCTTTGGGCGCCGGCGTTTTTCTGCGCCGAGAGTTTCTCGAAGATCTTCTGCGAGCCGGCGTCGCCGGGGCCGGTGCCGACGGCGCGCACTTTCACGCCGGGGTGCATCTTCTCGAACATCGGGCCGAGGTAGTCGGTGACGTAGTCCACCATGTTCTGCGAACCGGCGGTGTTGACGTTGAGGATCGTCTGCGCGGTGACCGGTGCACCGGCAACGCCGAGGCCGAGTAACAGCCCGCCGAGGACGATCGATCTGGTGGTGCATATCGACATGGGACTCTCCTCCCCGGCGGTGCCGGGTTCAATGTGCTTCCGTCGCCGGGCGAACCGACTCAAGGCGCACGCCCGGAAGCAAAAACGTGCAATTTGTCCGCCGCCAGGCAGATACCGACCGCCTCGCCGACGGGTAGCCGACGCTCGTCGTCGACCATGAAACGATCCTCGCCGACGCTCACCGCGTAGCGGTAGAAGCCGCCGGGATAGGCGCTCTGCGTGATGTGCCCGCGCAGCAGCAACGCGTCGGCCGGCGCCGCGTCCCCGGCGGTCAACCGCGCGGCTTCGCTGCGAAAGTGCACCAGCGCCTCGCCGTCGCCGGCCGCGACCAGGTGCACGCCCCCCGTTTCGCCGCTGCCGTCCACGGGCAGGTGCGCCTCGCGCACGTGCTCATCGCCGCGCACCTCCACCGTGTCGCCGAGCTTGCGGACCCTGACCCGGATCACGTTGTTGGCGCCCATGAAGGCGGCGACGAACGGCGAGCCGGGGCGGTTGTAGATTTCCTCCGGGGTGCCTACCTGCGCCAGGGTACCGGCATCCATGATCACCAGGCGGTCGGCCATCACCATCGCCTCTTCGCGATCGTGCGTGACGTGCACGGCGGTGATGCCGAGTTTTTCCTGCAGGGCCTTGATCTCGTGGCGGACCTCGTTGCGCACCTGGGCGTCGAGGTTGGACAACGGCTCGTCGAGCAACAGGAAGCGGGGACTGACGGCCAGCGCGCGCCCGAGCGCGACCCGCTGGCGCTGCCCGCCCGACAGGCGCGTGACCGGGCGCTCGCCCAGCCCGTCGAGCTTGAGCATCGACAGCACCTCGTCGACCCGCCGGGCGATGTCGCGCCGGCTCATGCGCCGCAGCTTGAGCCCGTAGCCCACGTTCTGGGCCGTCGTCATGTGCGGCCACAGGGCGTAGGACTGGAACACCATGGCCATGCCGCGCCGGTCGGGCGGCGCGTCGGTGATGTCCTTGCCGGAAACGCGTACCCGCCCGGAACGCACCGGGACGAAGCCGGAGATGGCTCTCAGCAACGTGGTCTTGCCGCAACCGGACGAGCCCAGCAGGGCGACGAACTCGCCCGGCGCGACCTCGAGCGACACGCGATCGAGCACCAGGGCCGGCCCGCCGTAGCCGACGCACACCTGCTCGATGCTGAGCGAACCGCCCGTCATGCCTACCTCGCGGTGTCCGGCTGGCGCCGGACACGGTCAACACATTGCGCTGCCACGAGTGTAGTCGAAAAGGGGCGCCTCGCGGTCGGCGTCGGTTGCCGGGGGATCGAGCGGCGGCGACCTGCGGCGTTCGCGCTTTTGGTCGACACCGCGCCGGCGTCCACGACCCCCGGCACCCGCGCGCGATCGCCGTCGGGCGCGTGGCCGCGAAACGAGGCCGTTATGATGACCAACCCGAAGCCGCACGAGCGATGCCGCATGAACCGCCCGGCCGCGCAGGACCTCGCGTTGCGCGAGGCCACCGTCGACGACGCACCGAGCATCGCCGTGCTGGCGACCCACGTGTTCGTCGACACCTACGCCCGCGAGGGAATCCGCCCGACGCTGGCGCGCGAGGCGCTGGCGGATTACTCCACCGAAGCCGTGCGCGCGCAACTCGGGCGAGCGCGCGCGACCTGCGTGCTGGCGCTGTCGGGCGCTCACCTCGTCGGTTTCGCGCAGGTGCTCGGCGGTGCCCGCCACCCGCTGCTGCCGCACGTGCCGGGCGCCGAACTCGAACGTCTGTACGTGCTGCCCCGCTCGGCCGGCCGGGGCGTCGGCACGGCGCTGCTGCGTTGCGCCGAGGTGATCGCGGCCGGGCAGGGGGCGTCGATACCGTGGTTGGAGGCCTGGACCGGTAACGAGCACGCACGCGGTTTCTACGCGGGCCAGGGATATAGCGACGTCGGGGCCACGTCTTACCGGTTCGAGCAGGACACGTACGAGAACCGGGTGTTCGCGCGAGACCTCGGGTCGTCCGCGACGCGATGAATGGCGACGGTGCGTCGGACCGCGTGCGCGGCGGCCCGGTCGTCAGCACCTGCAGGCACTTCGCAGCGTCGCTGTGGCCTGTCGCCACCCCGACCGCGCGGGAGCCGCGCTGCCAGTGCCGACCACCCGGACGCGGCCCGCCTCAACCCCGCGCTTTGCCGTCGGCGAACACCTGCGTCCATTCCAGCACCCGCACCGACTTGCGCAGGCCCGTGGGCCAGAACGGGTCGGCCTCGATCAGCGCCCTGACCCCGGCCGGGTCGCGCGCTTCGACGGTCCACAGTCCCCCGGCCGGGGCACGGCCCACCGTGTCCGTCAGCGGGCCGGCCGCGCGGATGCTGGTGGCGTGGGCGGCCAGGAAGGCGAGGTGGGCGGACAGGTGGCGCGCCCTCTCCTGAGCGTGGCGGGCGTCGTCCTCGAACAAGACTGCGTACAGCATCGCGGCGTTTCCGGTGGCGGGCAGGACCCGATGCGGGCAGTATGGGCCCGCAGTTGTGCAGGAGGAATGGGAAAAATTGCAGAACGCCCAGGCAAATATGCAGGAGTAGACATGCAGGGTCTGGACTGGAACGACCTGCGGGTGGTGCTGGCCGCCGCGCGTGCGGGCTCCTTCGCCGGTGCGGCGCGACGGCTGCACGTGAACGAAAGCACCGTGGCGCGGCGTATCGCACAGGCCGAGCGCCGCCTGGGGG
>JBFJWO010000349.1:0-5806 GCA_041623575.1 Gammaproteobacteria bacterium | reverse complement strand
TAGTGATCGCGGGCATGAAGGCGCGCAACTACGGGCGCATCGTCAACATCGCATCGGTGGCCGGCAAGGAGGGCAACCCGACCGCCAGCCCCTACTCCGCGTCCAAGGCGGCCGTCATCGGGCTGACCAAGTCGCTCGGCAAGGAACTGGCGGCCTACGACATCGCGGTCAACTGCGTGACACCGGCTGCCGCGCGCACCCGCATTTTCGAGCAGATCTCGCAGGAACACATCGACTACATGCTCTCGAAGATACCGCGCAACCGGTTCCTCGAGGTGGCCGAGGCGGCCAGCATGATCGCCTGGCTGTGCTCGGCCGAGAACAGCTTCACCACCGCCGCGGTGTTCGACCTCTCGGGCGGGCGCGCGACCTACTGAGCCGCGCGCCGGCGGCGCTCTACCAGCCGAGGTGCTCGCGCACCTCGCCGGCGTGCAGTCGCGCGACCTTGGCAGTCGGCGCGAGCGGCTCTTCGTAGAAGAACGCCGGCAGCTCGTCGTCGGCCTCGGAGAACCCGGCCGCGCGGTTGAACGCCTGCTCGTACTCGAGCGTCTTGCGACCGAGTTCGAAGAAGAACTCCTCACCGAGGTCGGTACCGAGCGCGTCGTTGATGGCGTTGACCACGAACTCGACGTTGGTGTTGGTGACCGAGCGCCCGAAGATGCACAACCCCAGCGAATCGGAAGCGGCGATGGTCACCTGCGCCTCGACGCTGGCCGCCACCAGCTCCTCGATGGACTTGCCGTTGCAGTCCATGGTCGGCACGTTGCCGGCGGTGTGGTCGGCGCCCTGCGCGGTGACCATCATGGTGATGCCGGTGACTTCCACCACCCGCGGGTCGTAGGCGCTGATCGCCTGCTTTTTGATGACCGGCACACGCGCCACGTTGTAGTGTGCGCCGACGCGTGCCGTGCCCTGCGCCCACAACCGTCCCTGCTCGCTGCCGCTGCGGATCTCGTCGAGGACGCGGTGCATGAAATCGACGTCGCCGAACTCGGCCAGCCCCGCCTCCATCAGCACGCCCAGCATCGCGCCGGTCTCGATGGTATCGATGCCGAGGTCGTTGGCCTGGAAGTTCAGCCGCGCCAGCTCGTCCGGCTCGCTGATGCCGCAGTTGGTGCCGAGCAGCCCCAGGGTCTCGTACTCGACCGGCGAGACGACCTCCTTGCCGTCCTTGTCGGCGTACACGTTGGAGCACTCGATGAGGCACCCCGGCATGCAGGCGTGCGACTGCTGACCGCCGCGCGCGAGGTTCTGCTCGCGCAGGAACTGTCCGCCCATCTTCATCGGTTCGCGCTCGGTGTCGACCAGGCGGCCCTCGCTGAAGTTGCGCACCGGCAACCCGCCCATGTGGTTCTGCACGTCGGCCATGAACGCCGTCCCCAGGGTCTTCATGGTCTCCACGGCTTCGGACTCGCGCAGCTTCGCCCCGTACTCGCGCACCGCGCCCATCACCTTCTTGCGATCGTGCAGCTGGGGCATGCGGTTCAGCTCGACCACGATGGCCTTGACCTTCTTGGCCCCCATCACGGCACCGACGCCGCCGCGCGCGGCGAGCCGCGAGGGTCGCAGATCCACGTCGCTCACCGCGATCCCGGCCAGCAGGCCCTGGTACTCCCCGACCGGCCCGCACAAGGCGATGCTCACCTTGCGCCCGTATTTCTCGTGCAGCAGCGCCGCGGCCTCGAAGTTGCCCTTGCCCAGGTACTCGTGCGCCGGTTCGAAACGCACCTCTCCGTCCTTGCCGATGTGGATCACCACCCAATCCACGGCGGCGCCCTCGAGGGTGAGGCCGGCGATGTGCAGCTGGCCCAGCGCGAAACCGAAGGTCCCGCCCGCGTTGGCCTCCTTGATGCCGCCGGTCAGCGGGCTCTTGCAGCCGACGCTGGTGCGGTTGGCGTTGGAGAAATTGGTGCCGGCGAACGGCCCGGCGGAAAAGATCAGCGGGTTGTCGCCCGAGAGCGGGTCGCAGGTCGCCGCGCTGGACTCGCTCAGGGTCTTGGCGATCAGGTAGCGCCCGGCGCGCGCGATGGCTTCGCCTTCGAGCTCGGCTTTCTCGACGCTGCGCCGCTCGAGATCGATAGTGAGGTAGTGCCGCATTGCTGGTCTCGGTGGCGGGAACTAAGCGGGTGAGTATATCACCGGCGGGCGCCTCTCAGCGCGTGAGCAGCAACAGGACGATGCCGGCCACCACCAGCACGATGCCGAGCGTCTCGCGCCAATCGACACGCTCGCGAAACACCACCGTCGAGGCGACGAAGGTGAAGACCAGTTCCACCTGTCCGAGCGCGCGCACGTAGGCCGCGTTCTGCATGGTGAATGCGCTGAACCAGCCGATCGAGGCGAGCACCCCGGTCACGCCGACCGCGCCCGCCCAGCGCCAGTTCACCAGTACCCGTGTGAACTCCCCGGGCTCGCGCAGGCGCAGGTAGGCGCCCATCAACAGCGTCTGGATCAGCAGGCTGACGGCGAGCGTGAAAGCCGCCGCCATGGCGACGTCGGGGTGCTCTAGCGCCAGTGACGCGCCGCGGAAAAACACCACCGAGGCGCCGAGGAACACCGCCGAGGTGAGCCCGATCAGGGTCGGCTTGCTCCACAACCCCGCCAGCAGCGTACGCACCGTGATGCGGGACTGGCCGATCGACAGCGCCACCACGCCGACCGCGCTGATCGCGATCGCGAGCACGGCGGCGCCGCTGAGGCTGTCGCCGAGCAGCACCGCGCCCAGGATCGCCACCTGCACCACTTCGAGCTTCGAGAAGGTGGTGCCGACGGCGAAGTTGCGAAACTGGAAAAGCCACAGCAGCAGGGCGGTGAACAGGATCTGCGCCACCCCGCCGAGCAGGCAATAGACAAGGAACCGCGGGTTCGCTTCCGGCAGCGCAAGCCCGCCGAGCGCCTGCAGCCCCCACACGTAGGCGAGCGCCAGCGGCAAGGCGTAGAAGAACCGCACGTAGGCCGCGCCCGCGTTGGACAGCCGCCCTTTCAGGTGACGCTGCAGGGCCGAGCGCAGGTTCTGCGCGAACGCCGCCGCCAGGGTCACCGGGATCCACAATTCCGGCATGCGCGCCGCCTATTCCAGGTGCGCGTGTTCGGCCAGCGACGGGTGGGTGCGCAGTGCCACCAGCGCCAGCAATGCGGCACACACCGGGTAGAGCGCCAGCGCGCGCACGGTCCACGTCGGATCACCCACGAGGTCGAAGGCGAGCCCCACCGGCAGGGGACCGAGCGAGGCGCCGACCACGCCGATCATCTGCCCCGTGCCCTGGATGCTGCCGAGGTGGCGGCGCCCGAAATAGCGCGGCCACAGGTAGCCGAACAGCGTCATGCTGAAGGCGTTGCTCAGCCCGAACAGCGCCGCGTACACCCACGCGCCGGCAGGACTTCCGGCGAAGGTGACGGCCAGCAGCGACAGCGAGGTCGTCATCAGGCCGAGGGCGAACACCACGCGCGTGCGCAGGCGATCGAACAGGCGCCCGACCATCGGCATGCACAGCACCATCACCAGCGCCGAGACGGGGAACACGCGCGCGGCGAACTCGGCGGACAGGCCCTGGGCACTCAGCAGGCGCACCTGGTAGAAATGCAGCGTGGTGGTCAGCATGGCGATGCCGAACCAGCCGAACGAGAGGATGTAGAAACTCCCGGTGCGCAGCGCCTCGCCGAGGGTCAGGCCGGCGAGCGGTGGCGCCCCGCCTGCCGACGCCGCCGGACCCGCGTCGCGCCGCGCCCCGTCGGGCAGCAGGCCGACATCTTCGGGCTTGTCGTGCACGAGCAGCAACAACGGCGGCAGCAGGGTCACCCAGGTCAGCAGGCCGAGCACCACCCAGGCGTCGCGCCACCCGACCTTCGCCACCAGCCACTGCGCCAGCGGCGGGTGCACGGCCATAGACAGCCCGAAGCCGAGCGCCATCAGGCTCAGCGCGAAACCGCGGCGGCGGCTGAACCAGTGCGAGACCAGGTTGGCGCTGCCGAGCATCAGCGAGCCCTGGCCGAAAAAGCGCAGCAACCCGAAGCCGAGCGCGAGCCACAGGAAGTTGGCCGCGGCGCCGAAGAACACGCAGGCGAGGCCCAGCAGCGCGCTCACCACCAGCAGCGAACGGCGCGGCCCGAAACGGTCCACCTGGCGCCCGACGTAGGGTAACAGCAAGGCCGCCGCCAGCGTGGCCAGCCCGTAGGCGCTGGCGATGGTGGCACTCGATATACCGAGGTCGCGCCCGATCGGGTCGACGAACACGCTGAAGGTGTGCGACTGCCCGGGACCGCTGGCGAAGATCCCGAGCGCCGCGACGCCGAGCACCGCCCAGCCGTAGAAGAACCGGCCGTCGGCACCCGCCACGGCCGCGCTGCGCACCCGTTCGATCATCGTTGCCCGGTCGTCGGCGGGTCGGCGGGCGGGCGGGCCGGGCGCACGCTCACGAAGCCGGCACCACCGCGGTCGCTTCGATCTCCACGCGCGCCTGGTCCTCGACCAGCGCGACCACCTGCACCAGGGTCATCGCCGGGTAGTTTCGACCCAGCACCTCGCGATAGGCCTTGCCGATCTCGCCGAGGCGCGCGAGGTATTCACGCTTGTCGGTCACGAACCAGGTCAGGCGCACCAGGTGCTCGGGCCCGGCGCCCGCCTCGCCCAGCAGCGCCGCGATGTTCTCCAGGCACTGGCGAACCTGCGCGACGAAGTCCACGCTCGCGAACACCTGGTCGGCATTCCAGCCGACCTGGCCGGCCAGGAAGACCAGGCGTCCCTCGGCGACCACTCCGTTGGCGTAACCGCGCGCGGCTTTCCAGTGGCGCGGGTGCAGAGGCTGGTGCGGCGAGGTGCTGCTCATGGACTGGACTCGGTTGCTTGCAGGGCAGTGTAGCGCACCGCGCCTGCAACGGCGGGCGCGGCGCTCGGGCTTCGCAGCCCGCTTACATATCGGTGCGGATCTCCCACAACTCCGGGAACAGCACGGTGTCCAGCATGCGGCGCAGGTAGGGCACGCCCGAGGTGCCGGCGGTGCCGCGCTTGGCGCCGATGATGCGCTCGACGGTGGTCACGTGGTTGAAGCGCCAGCGGCGGAAGTAGTCTTCCAGGTCGATCAGTTTCTCGCCCAGCTCGTACAGCGACCAGTGCGCCTCGGGTGCGGCGTACACCGCCTGCCAGGCGGCGCATACCGCCGGGTGCGAGACGTGCGGGCGGCGCCGGTCGCGCTCGAGCACCTCGCCGGGCAGGTCGAAACCCGAGTCCGCCACCACGCGCAGCACCTCGTCGTAGAGGCTCGGCTCGTCGATCCGTGTAACCAGGCGGGCGTGGATGGCGGGCGTGTGCGCGTGCGCCTCGAGGAGCGCCGGGTTGCGGTTGCCCACCAGGAACTCGATCTCGCGGTACTGGTAGGACTGGAAGCCGGAACTCGTGCCGAGCGCACCGCGAAAGCGCGTGTATTCGCTGGGCGTCATGGTGCGCAGCACGTCCCACGCGGTATTCAGTTGCTCGAAGATCCGCGCCAGGCGGCTGAACATCTTGAAGCAGGGGCGGATGTCGGGCTCGCGCAGGGCCTTGCGCGCGGCGAGCAACTCGTGCACGGCGAGCTTCATCCACAGCTCCGAGGTCTGGTGCTGGATGATGAACAGCATCTCGTCGTGGGCGCTCGACAAGGGGTGTTGCGCACCCAGCAGTTGCGGCAGGTGCAGGTAGTCGCTGTAGGACATGCCCCCGTCGAAGGCCATGCCGGCACCGTCTTCGGCGGGGTCGAACGGTTTGCTCATCGCGCTCTCCGTGCGTCGCGGTTCAGGTCACCGCGGCGCGGGCGTGGAACTCGGGCCGATC
>JBFJWO010000348.1:0-5806 GCA_041623575.1 Gammaproteobacteria bacterium | reverse complement strand
GCGCGCCACCCCGACGTCGCAGGCGTCGACACCCGCCACGTTCCGCCGCTGGCGGCGGGGCCGCAGGACGTGCTCGAGGCCGATGCGCTGATCCTCGGCACGACCGAGAACTTCGGCTACATGAGCGGCGCGCTCAAGGACTTCTTCGACCGCATCTACTACCCGTGCCTGGAGCACACCGAGGGGTTGGCCTACGCCGCCTACATCCGCGCCGGCAAGGACGGCACGGGCACCCGTGTGGCGATCGAGCGGATCACGGCGGGGCTGCGCTGGCGCGCGGTGCAGGCGCCGCTGATCCTGCGCGGCGACTATGACGAGCGCTTCGCCGCCGCCTGCGAGGAGCTCGGCCTGACCCTGGCCGCGGGGCTTGAGGCCGGGATCTACTGATGCGTGTGCGCCATGCCGTCACCCGCCGCCCCGGAGCGGATGCCGCGGCCGGCCTGACCAGCGCCGACCTCGACCCGCGCGGCGGCGGCCCGCTCGACCTGGACAAGCTGCTCGCACAGCATGCCGCCTACGAGGCGGCGCTGCGCGGTCTCGGGGTCGCGGTGCACAGCCTGCCCCCGCTGGCCGGCCACCCCGACGCCTATTTCGTCGAGGACGTCGCCGTGATCGTCCCCTCGCTGGCGGTGATCACCCGCCCGGGCGCGCTACCTCGCCGCGGCGAGACCGGGCATATCGAAGCGGCCCTGGCCCCGGCGGGCGAGCTGCGGCGCATCGAGGCCCCGGGCACGCTCGACGGCGGCGACGTCCTGTGCACGGGCGCGAGCGCGTTCATCGGCCTGTCCGAGCGCACCAACGAGGCCGGCGCCCGCCAGCTCGGCGAGCTGTTGTCGGATGCCGGGTTCGACTGCCGGACGCTGGAGGTCGGCGGCGGGCTGCATCTGAAATCGAGCGTCAACGCGCTCGACGAGGAGACCTTGCTGATCACCGCCGAACTGGCCGCGCACCCGGCGTTCGCCGGGTTTCGGCACCTCGTGCTCGACCCGGCCGACGCCTACGCCGCCAACGCCCTGCGGGTCAACGACCGCGTGTTGCTGCCGGCAGGCTTTCCACGGGTGGCGGCGACCCTCGCCGACGCCGGCTTCGACTGCCTGGAACTCGACGTGAGCGAGCCGCGCAGGATGGACGGCGGCCTGACCTGCCTGTCGCTGCGCTACTGAGGCCGGGCGTCGCCGAGGACAGCCCGCTGCGCAAACGCGCGCCGGGGCGGCGGGGCGTCGCTCCGCACCGGGGTCGGCCGATTACGCCCTCCCGCAACGGCCCCGATCCCGCTCGACGCACGCGCTGTGCAGACCGAACCGGTTGCCGGTAGTGGCTATACTTCCCGCATGGTCAGGGGCTATTCCTCGAGGGCATGCCTGGTGGACTGCGCGGTCCTCACGCGGCTCAACGCCCGGCCGCTGCCGTTGCTCGCCAATCACACCGGCGACGGGGCCGTGCTGCACCCAGCCGCGGCTATCGCCGGCGGCCTGCCGACAACCGGAGTCGATCCATGAAACTGTACGACTACTTCAGGTCTTCGGCCGCGTACCGCGTGCGCATCGCGCTGAACCTGAAAGGCGTCGAATACCAGCAGGTGCCCGTGAGCCTGGTGAAGGGCGAGCAGAGCGCCGCGCCCTTTCTCGACATCAATCCGCAGGGCCTGGTGCCGGCGCTGGAACTGGACGACGGCACCCTGCTGAGCCAGTCGCTCGCGATCTGCGAGTACCTCGACGAGGCGCACCCCACGCCCGCGCTGCTGCCGGCCGGGGCGCTGAGCCGCGCGCGGGTGCGGGCGCTGGCGCAGGCGATCGCCTGCGATATCCATCCGCTCAACAACCTGCGGGTGCTGAACTACCTGACCGACACCTTGCAGGTCGACAAGGAAGCCAGGCTCGCCTGGTACCGGCACTGGATCGAGCAGGGACTGCGCGGCTTCGAGGCCCTGTTGCGCGACTCACCCGACACCGGCGAGTTCTGTCACGGCAACGACCCGACGCTCGCCGACGTGTGCCTGGTGCCGCAGGTGTTCAACGCGCGGCGCTTCGAGTGTGACCTCGCCTCCTATCCCACCGTGGTGCGTATCGGCGAGGCCTGCGAGGCGATCCCGGCGTTCGCCGCCGCCGCCCCGGCGCGCCAGCCGGACGCGGCCTGAGGACGGCGCCTGCGAAAGCCTCCGCCGGCGGCATTCGGCGGCGCGCGGGTCGCCGATGTTGCACGAACGCCGCGGCAGTATACTGGCGCGACCGGTATAGCTACGGAGGATCGGCCATGTCGGTACACGTCCTCGATCAGGCCATCATCGCCAGCCTGAAACCTTTGTTCGCCCGCGCCCGGGAAGAAGGACTGTGGTTCTTCCACCACTCCATCGACGGCGAGGAGATCTGGTGCTCCCCGCAATACCTCGAGCTCGAGCAGTCGCACGGGCGTCTCATTCTGGCACCGGAACACTGGGAA
Organism: Gammaproteobacteria bacterium; assembly: GCA_041623575.1. GTDB lineage: Bacteria > Pseudomonadota > Gammaproteobacteria > JAHELT01 > JAHELT01 > JAHELT01. The sequence continues at coordinate 3,367 of JBFJWO010000348.1, read as the reverse complement.
CTGCGCAACCCCTCGGGCTACATGAAGAAGCTGCTCGCCGACGCCCACGCCCTGGTCCGGGAGTACAACGACATGGCGCGACGCCTGGGGGTCGACGACACGATCGAGATCGTCAAGCGCTCTGGCGGCGAGGACGCCGGGACGTAGCAGGCGCTACGGCGCGCGCATAGCAAAGCCGAGGTACACGCCGAACTCGCGCGGGAAATCGCAACTCACCCGCGCGTGCACCTTGCCCTGGCGGTCGAAGAACTCGCCGCGCTCGGCGAGCGGGAAGACCGCCTCGTGCCACACGCCCGGGTGGATGTAGAGCCCCTGCGACCCGTCGCAGTAAAAACACACGAAGTCCTCGGGACGCACGTCGTCGCCGGGTTTCGCCAGCGGTGCCATGAACGGCGTGGCGGCGCCCGGGAAGAACAGCTGGCCGCCGTCCGGGTGGTAGTTGGCATGCCCGATCAGCAGGTGCGAGCGATCGGGCGAGCGGGCGAGCGGCGACGCCTCGGCGGGGTCGCGGCACCAGCCCAGCACGTAGCTGTCCGCCACCGCGTTGTTGCGCCCGTGCAGCACCTCGCCCTCCCACCAGAACTCGAACGTGCCCTCGGTGGTGCCGCCCTGGTTGCCGGTACCGGGGTCGACCGCGCGCCAGCCGGCGGCCGGCCAGGTCACGATCTCGATCGCCTGGGCCTCGGGCGAGTCCACCAGGCAGCCGTAGCCATCGAGGCTGGCGGCGGTGGCCCGCACCACCGGCAGTTCGAACACGGGCGTCGCGGATGCGCCGCTGCCCGCTTCGTGCACGCCGTTCGCCCGCTGCGGCTTGCGTCCGCGACTGCTCATGAGATGTGCCCCGCCACCGTTGTCGCCTCTTGTCGAATGCCGGCGCCCAGCTTACCGTATGCGACCCAGCAGCAGAACGGGGATGGTCATGGGCGTCAGCAGTCTGGATACGCGCGGCGAGCAGCTTTACCGCAGCGAGCGCATCGACCTCGCCGCGGCGTTTCGCTGGGCGGCCCGGCACAACTGGCACGAAGCGGTCGCCAATCACTTCAGCCTGGCGGTCAGCGCCGACGGCAGCCGCTTCCTGATGAACCCGCTCGGGCGGCATTTCTCGCGCATGCGCGCCAGCGACCTGCTGGTGCTCGACGCCAACGACCCCGAGACCATGAACCGCCCGGACGCGCCCGAGGCCACTGCCTGGGCCATTCACGGGGCCGTGCACCGGCAGGTCCCGCACGCGCGCTGCGTGCTGCACGTGCACCCGAAGTACGCGACCGTGCTGTCGGCGCTCGCCGACAGCCGCATGCCGCCCATCGACCAGAACACCATGCGCTTTTTCGACCGCGTCGCCATCGACGGGCGCTTCGGCGGGATGGGACTGGGCGAGGAAGCCGAGCGCTTGCCGCAGGCGCTGGCGGGCAAGTCGATCCTGGTCATGGGCAACCACGGGGTGATGGCCATCGCCCACACGGTCGCCGAGGCCTTCGACCTGCTCTACTACTTCGAACGCGCCGCCGAGACCCTGATCACCGCCTACTCGACCAACCGGCCGCTGCGGGTCGTCGCCGACGAGGTCGCGGAAAAGACCGCGCGCCAGTGGGAAACCTTCGAGGACGGCTGGCGCCGCCACTTCGCCGCGGTGAAGGAGATCCTCGACGAGGAGGAGCCCGACTACCGCGCCTGAGCCGGGCGCCCGCGCGCGCCTGCCCTACCCGGCGGCCTTGACCTCCCGGCGGCGCCGGTGCAGCACCGGCTCGGTGTAGCCGTTCGGTTGCTCGCGGCCCTCGAACACGAGGTCCAGCGCCGCACGATAGGCGATACCGTCGAAGGCCGGGGCCATCGCCCGGTAGAGCGGATCGCCGGCGTTCTGGCGGTCGACCACCGCCGCCATCTTGCGAAACGTCGCCTCGACCTGCTCGCGACTCACCAGCCCGTGGTGCAGCCAGTTGGCGATGTGCTGCGAGGAGATCCGCAGGGTCGCGCGGTCTTCCATCAGCGCCACGTCGTTGATATCGGGCACCTTGGAACAGCCCACACCCTGGTCCACCCAGCGCACCACGTAACCGAGGATGCCCTGCGCGTTGTTGTCCAGCTCGCGCTGCACCTCCTCGGCGCTGAGGTTGTGCCCGCCCAGCAGCGGCAGGGTCAGGATGGTGTCGAGGCTGGCCCGCTCGCGGCCGGCCAGCTCGCGCTGGCGCTCGGCCACGTCGACCTGGTGGTAGTGCATCGCGTGCAGGGTCGCCGCCGTCGGCGAAGGCACCCAGGCGGTGTTGGCCCCGGATCGGGGATGCTCGATCTTGCTCGCCACCATCGCCGCCATGTCGTCCGGCGCCGCCCACATGCCTTTGCCGATCTGGGCGTGCCCGCTCAGGCCCGCCGCCAGGCCGACGTCGACGTTGGCGTCCTCGTAGGCCGCCAGCCACGGTTCGTTCTTGATGTCGGCCTTGGGCTTCACGGGGCCGGCCTGCATGACGCTGTGGATCTCGTCGCCGGTGCGGTCGAGAAACCCGGTGTTGATGAAGATCACCCGCTCGCGCGCCGCACGGATGCAGGCCGCGAGGTTCACCGTGGTGCGCCGCTCCTCGTCCATGATGCCGATCTTGAGCGTGTTGCGTTCGAGGCCCAGCGCGTCCTCGACGCGGGCGAACAGCTCCACGCTCGCCGCGACCTCCTCGGGGCCGTGCAGCTTGGGTTTCACGATGTAGACGCTGCCGGTGCGGCTGTTGCGCAACGGGCCGTTGCCGAGCAGGTCGTGCTTGGCGGCCAGCACCGTCAGCATCGCGTCCAGGAAGCCTTCCGGGATGTCTTGTCCGTCGGCGGTGGTGACCGCGTCGGTGTACATGTGCAGGCCGCAGTTGCGCACCAGCAGCAGGCTGCGCCCCGGCAGCGTCAGCTCGCCGCCCTGCGGGTCGGTGTAGCGGCGATCGGGTGCCAGCTTGCGCTCGACTTCGCGGTTGCCTTTCTGCACCCGCGCGCTCAGCGTGCCGCGCATGATGCCGAGCCAGTTGCGGTAGACCCGCACCTTGTCCTCGGCGTCCACCGCCGCCACCGAGTCCTCGCAATCCTGGATGGTCGTGACCGCGGCCTCCAGCACCACGTCGTGGAGCCCGGCCGGGTGGGCGCTGCCGATGGGCGATGCCGGGTCGATGACCAGCTCTATGTGCAGCCCGTGGTTGCGCAGCAGAATGACCTCGAGCGCGCCCCCGGCGCCGCGCCGGTAACCGGCGAACTGCCCGGGCTGCGCGAGCGCCGCGGCGCCGCCCCCGGCAAGGCCGAACTCCAGCACCCCGTCCTCGCTCACGCGGTAGGCCTGCACGTCGGCGTGGCTGGCGTTCGCCAGCGGCGCGGCCTCGTCGAGGAAGCGGGCGGCGTACTC
>JBFJWO010000347.1:0-5835 GCA_041623575.1 Gammaproteobacteria bacterium | reverse complement strand
CCGCCGGCCGCCCAGTGCGCGCGCAGCGAGATCTCCATGAAGCTGACTTCCTTGTTGGCGCCGATCGCGCCGACCACGCCGCCTTCGCGCAATTCGACCTCGTCCTCGCCGCACTCCAGCATCAGCGCGGCGTGCTGCTTGAGCTGTTTCTCGACTTCGCCCGCCGCCGCCACCACGGCGCGCCCGGTGGTGTAGGTCACCCGGCTGGCGGTCGTGCCCCAGTTGTACGGCGAGCCGTCGGTGTCGGGGCTGGCCAGGCTGATGCGCTCCACCGGTATCTTCAGCGACTCGGCGCACAGTTGCACCAGCACCGTGTCCGAGCCCTGGCCGATGTCGACGGCGCCGGTGTTGAGCACCACCGTGCCGTCTTCGAGCACCCGCACGATGGCGCCGGTGCCGAGCAGCCCGGAGATGTGGGCGCCAAGCGCCACGCCCATCGCGCGCCGGGTTCCGGGCGCCGCTGCGTGGCGCTCGCGCCGATCCCAGTCGGAGGCGGCGCGCGCGCGCTCGATGCACTCGGCGAGGCCGTTGGAGGCCACCGCGCCGCCGACGAACCACGGGTCGCCGGGGCGCGCGATGTTCTTCAGGCGCAGTTCGAGCGGGTCCATGCCGAGCCGTGCCGCGATCTCGTCGAGCTGCGACTCGCCGGCGAACGCCACCTGCGGGTTGCCGAACCCGCGGAAGGCGCCGAAACGCAGCTTGTTCGTGTACACCAGGCGCCCGACGGCACGGGCGTTGGCGATGCGATAGGGGCCGCGCGCCATCAGCAGGCTGTAGCCCAGCACGCCCGGGCTGTCGTCGCCGAAAGCGCCGCAGTCGAGCAGCACCTCGACCTCGCGCGCGACCAGGGTGCCGTCGTTCCTGACGCCGGTCTTGCAACGCACCTTGAAGGGGTGGCGCGCGCGCACGCACTCGAAGTCTTCCTCGCGGCTGAGGACCAGCTTGACCGGGCGCCCGGTGACGCGCGCCAGCTGCACGACCAGCGGTTGCACGTGCGGTTCCATCTTGTTGCCGAAACCGCCGCCGATGCGCGGGGTGAGGCAGCGCAGCTTGCTCATCGGCAACCGCAGGCTCTCGCAGACGTTGGCCTGCACCCGGAACACCGACTGGTTGGCGGACCACAGCGTGACCCGACCCTGGGCGTCGATCTCCGCGAGCGCCCCGCAGGGCTCGATGGCCACGTGCGCCTGGGGTGCGGTTTCGTACTCGCCCTCGACCACCAGGTCGGCCTGCGCGAACCCCTGTTCCACGTCGCCCTCGGCGAGCTCGGTCTGCGAGGCCAGGTTGCCGCCGCAGATCGCGGGAAAGACCTTGAGGTAGGTGTCGAGGTCTTCGTGTACCAGCGGGGCGCCGGGCGCCAGACCCGCCTCGGGGCTGAGCACCGCGGGCAGCGTCTCGTAGTCGACCTCCACCAGGCGCGCGGCGACGCGGGCGGCCTCCAGCGTCTCCGCCGCCACCACGGCCACGGGCTCGCCGACGTAGCGGACCTTGCCCCTGGCGATGGCGTGCTCGTCCTTGATGAAAGCGCCCATGCGACCGTCGGGAAAATCGTCGCCGGTCAGCACCGCCACCACGCCGGGCACGGCCCGCGCGGCCGACACGTCGTATCCCTTGATCCGCGCGTGCGCGTGCGGGCTCTGCGCGATGGCCGCGTGCAGCATGTGGGGCCGGGTCAGGTCGTCGATGTAGCACGCCGTGCCGTCGACCTTCTCCCGCGCCTCGAGGCGCGGGACGCTGGCGCCGACCGAACCGAGCGTGCCGGTCGTGCTCACGAGCCGCGCCCGGCCACGCCGACCACGGCGTCGACGATCTTGCGGTAACCGGAGCACCGGCACAGGTTGCCGGACAAGGCTTCGCGCACCTCGGCGACCGTAGGCGTCGGGTTGCGCGCCAGAAGGGCGTGCGCCGAGAGCACGACGCCGGAGGTGCAGAAGCCGCATTGCACCGCGTTGGCCGCGATCAGTGCCTGCTGCACGGGCGCCAGCGTGCCGTCGTGTGCCAGTCCCTCGACAGTGGTGATCTCGCTTTGCTCGCAGTTCGCCGCCAGCGACAGGCAGGCGCGCACGGGATCGCCGTCGAGCAACACCGTGCAGGCGCCGCACACGCCCTGGTTGCAGCCGCGTTTTGCACCGCACAGCGACAGCTGATCGCGCAGCACGGAAAGCAGGGTGGCGTGCGGCGCCACGCGCAACTCGCGCAAGCGCCCGTTGACGTGCAGGTCGACGGCGATGGAACGGCTCATGTGCCCGCTGCCTCGAGTGCCTGGCGCAACAGGCGAGGGACCACGCGGCGGCGGTACGCGGCACTGGCGCGCACATCGTCGACCGGGTCGAGCGCGGCGACGATCAACTCGCCGGCGGCGTCGAGCCGCTCGGCGTCGAGCGGGCCGCCGCTGAGCAACGCTTCCGCCTGCTCGATGCGCACCGGCGCACCGGCGCAACCGCCGACCGCGCAACGCACCCAGGTGACGCTGTTCGCATCGCGCGTGAGGTTGAGTGCGATCGAGGCGATGGCGAAGTCGCCCGCCACCCGGCAGAGCTTGCGGTAGATGCCCCGCGAGCCCGCCGGCGCCGGCGGGACGACGATCGCGGTGACGATCTCGTTGGCCTCCAGGGCCGTTTCGTACCAGCCGCGAAAAAAATCCTGGGCGGCGACCTCACGCCTCACGCCGTCGCCGGCGATCTCGATGCGTGCCTGCGCCGCCACCAGCGCCGGCGGGTAATCCGCGGCCGGGTCGGCGAAGGCGACGGAGCCTCCGATGGTGCCCATGTTGCGTACCGGGACGTTCGCGATCTGCGCCGCCGCCGCCGCGATCACCGCCTGCCCGTCGCGCAGGTTTGCATCGCTCGCGGTGTCGCGGTGGCGGCGCATGGCGCCGATGCGCACGCTGCCATCGGGCTCGCGCCGGGACCGGGCGAGCTCCTCGATGCCGGCGAGGCTGACCAGCGCGCTCGCCTCCACGAGCCCGGCGTTCAGCAGCGCGACCAGGGTCGCGCCGCCGCCGAGCGCGCGGGCGTCCTCGCCACCGGCGGCCAGCGCGCGTACCGCTTCCTCAACGCTGTCCGGGCGGTGGAAGGATTGCTCCGCCATCAGCTGGGCCCGTTCTCCACCCGCACGATGAACGCCTCGGCGAACTCGGCGGCGAGCCGGGCGGCGGTCTTGCGCATCATGCCGAGCCCGAACCGGCCGAGGCGACCGGTGAGGGTCACGTCGGTGGTGTAGCGGACCTCCGTGGTGTTGTCGTCGATGCGTTGCAGGCGCATGGTGTTGGTGGCGCTCACGACGCTCGCGCGCGAGCCTTCTTCGCCGCGCACAGCGGTGACGATTTCCTCCGGCGCGTGCTCCTCGAGCACGTCGACGTCGAGGTTGAAACGCGCCTTGATGGGACCCACGGCCAGCTCGAGCCGTGCCTTGTACGAGGTCTCGCTCAAGGTCTCGATTCCCGCGCAGCCGGGGATGCAGGGCATCATCACGGCCGGGTCGCGCAACGCCGCCCACACTGTCTCGGCTGGCGCCCTGACCGCGAAACGTTCTTCCACCAGCACGCTGTGCCCGTCAACCCACCCGTACGCGGGGCACGACCATGTGCTCGTCGACGAGGCGCCCGTTCTCGACCACCGTGTGATTGTCGAGGGTGATGGTGCACTCGCGCATGGGCACGTCGTAATGGCCGCGCGTGGTGCGGGTGCCGCCGCCCTGGGTGTTGGGGCCGGTCGAGAACAGGAAGTTGCCGGGGAAGGTGCGCGCCGCGGCACGGCTGCGCTCGGGCTCGTCGCCGTTCAGGGCGATGCCGTACCACAGCGCCTGCGGGTTCAGGCCCCAGCCGAGATGAGAAACGGCGTAGGGGTCGAGATCGTCGTCGCTCTCGCGGTTGTCCTCCAGCCAGTCGCGCATCAGCCTGGCGTCGAGACCGCCCGCGATGTCGCGCACGAAGCCGTCGCGAATCTGCAGGTGCACCTCGTCGTGCACGTAGCGGCAGTAGGGGAGGATGACGATGTCGCCGGGCTGGAACACGACCGTGCCGTTCGCCGAGCCTTCGTCGGGAAAGGTGTGGATGTGCCCGCCGCCCCAGTGGTCGAAATGCCCCGGTTCGTCCGCGAACCCCCATTGCGTCATCACCGGGTACTCGCCCCGCGTGTAGGTGAGATCGGTGCCGGCCGCCGAGGTGACACGCACTTCGCGGGTGCGCTCGTACAATTGGTGGGAGTACTGGCAGGCTTCCTTGAGGCCGGGCGGCGACATCAGTTGTTCCAGGTCGTCGGGCGCGTCGATGATCATGAGCACGCGGGTGCCCGACTGCATCACGTCCTTCAGCCAGCGCGTGAACAGCGGCACGTGGAAGACGACCACGAGGTCGGCCGCCATGACCGCCTCCAGGGTGCCCTTGCACTTGCCGACGGTCGCGACGCCGACCTTGGTCCAGGAGGGAATCGAGTTGACACACATCTCGTAGACGTCGGCGCCGAGGTCCTCGGCGGCGGCGAAGGCTGCCGCGATGTACTCGCGGCGGGTGCTCAGGTCGGACACGCAACACACCGTCTCGCCGGCGCTCACGCGGCACAGCTCGAACTGCTTGCGGTACAGCATGGCGAGCCTGGCAGGATTGAGTTCCTGCGCCCTGATCGCTGCGGACTGCATGCTCTGTTCCTCCTTCGCGCGGCCCGGATGACGGGCCGCCCGGCGGGCCTTGTTGGTATCGGCAGCGGCCGTGGCGCCCGCCCTGCGGTCGATGAAATCCATTCTAAGTGGGCGGCAAATTGCAGGTCAATTGTCCGCCGGGCGCGGGCCTGCCCTGCACCGACTGCTCACGGAAACCGGCCGCCCGGCGCACCGCCAAGATCGACGAGCGACCCGAAAATCCGGATTGCGCACCTGTTTTCCCCCGACACCGTGCGTGCAGCCGGGTGCTCGCGCCGCGAGCGCTTGCCCCGATCGGTCCCACCCACTACCTTGTGCGCACGCCTCAAACGCATCCGGGAACCGGAGCCGACGCTATGCCCGACGCCACGCAGAGGACCGCAACGAACGCACTGCCCGCGCTGCCGCACTGGGAGACGCCGCCGCCGGACCTGAAAGCGGCCATCCGGGAGATCAAGACCGCGCTGCGGGCCCGCATCGCCGCGTCGGGGCGCACCGTCGAGGAGGTCTTCGCGGTCATCGAGCAGCGGGTCGCCCGCCGGGTGGAGGAGATCGAAGCGGCAAAACGGCGCGGGGAAGCCGTCTGGCCCGTCATCGACTACGCCGACATCGAGGCCGGCGAGGTGGCGGCGGAGCAATCGAGTCGACTCCGCCGGCGCGGGTGCCTGGTCGTGCGCGGCCATTTCCCCCGCGAGCAGGCGCTGGCCTGGGACCGGGGGATCGTGGACTACGTCGAGAGCAACCGGTTCTTCGAGAACTATCGCGGCCCCGGGGACGACTTCTTCGGCAGCGTCGGCTCCAGGCCGGAGATCTATCCGATCTACTGGTCGCCCGCCCAGATGCAGGCCCGTCAGAGCGACCGGATGGCGCGCGTGCAGGCGTTCCTGAACGGGCAGTGGAAGAGCGAGTCCGAAGGGGTCCGCTGGTTCGACCCGAACCGTGACTCCCTGTACCCCGACCGGATCCGTCGTCGCCCGCCCGGTGCCGACTCCGGCGGCCTCGGCACCCACCTCGACCCCGGCACCCTCGACCTGTGGATGACCGAGGCCTACCAGAAGGCTTTCCGCCACCTCTTCGACGGCAGTGTCGAGCAGTACGACCCGTGGGACGCCGCCTACCGCACCGCCGGCCCGCAGTACCCGGGCAGCACCATGTGTTCGGCGTTCCGCACCTTTCAGGGCTGGACCGCGCTGTCGG
>JBFJWO010000346.1:0-5841 GCA_041623575.1 Gammaproteobacteria bacterium | reverse complement strand
TCGCCTGCTGCGCCGGCGTCACGCCGCGCACCTTGAGCGGGAATCCGATGTTCTGCGCAACCGTCTTGTGCGGGTAGAGCGCGTAGGACTGGAACACCATCGCGACGTCACGGTACTTCGGCAGCACGTGGGTGACGTCGGTCTCGCCCAGCACGATACTGCCGGAATCGACGCTTTCGAGCCCGGCCACCATGCGCAGCGCCGTGGTCTTGCCGCAGCCCGACGGCCCGAGCAGCACCAGGAACTCGCCGGCCGAGACCTCGAGGCTCAGGTTGCGCACCACGTGCACGGAACCGAACGACTTGTCGAGATTGCGGATCGAGAGCCGTTGCGCGCGGTTGGCGCGGCGCCCGTCGTCGGCTTGCGCCTGCGCGCTCGTGTGCGCCTCACTCATCCCTTCACCGCTCCCAGCAGGATGCCCCTGGATATGAACCGCTGCAGCACCAGCGCCATCAGCACGACCGGCACGATCATGACCACGATCACCACCGCCATGCTCCACCACAGGATGCCGCGCTCGCCGGCATTCATCGCCGCCACCAGGATGGGCATGGTCTGCGCCTTGGAGGTGGACAGGAAGAGTGCCAGCAGGTATTCGTTCCAGGCCAGGATCAGCACCAGCAGGGTGGTCGCGGCCAGCCCCGGCTTGGCGAGCGGCAGCACGATCTCGGCGAACGTGCGGATGCGCGTGGCGCCGTCGAGTTGCGCGCTCTCCTCGAGTTCGACGGGTATGCTGACGAAGAAATCGTGCATCAGCCACACCACGATCGGCAGGTTCACCACCGTGTAGGTCAGGATCAGCGCGAGGTGGGTGTCGAGCAGACCGACCTGCTGGAACATCATGTAGATGGGCACCACCACCACGATCGGCGGCAGGATGCGCTGGGAGATCATCCAGAACAGGATGTCGCCGTTGGCGACCGTGCGCCGGAAATAGCGCCCCAACGCGCGCGCCAGCAGCACGAACACCACCAGCCCTACCGCCAGCGACACCCGCCAGTCAACGCCCCAGCGCCCGACCGCCACCGCGGTGACGATCATGCACACCACGAACACCATGATCGAGCCGAACTTCGGCTTGTACTCGATGCGCGCCAGCGCATAGGCGGCCATGGCGCCGACCAGGACACACAGGGCGGTCGAGAAGAGCGCGATCACGATCGAGTTGAAATAGGCCTTGAGCGTGTCCTCGTAGTCGATCACGAACAGTTCCCGCCACGCGTGCAGGCTGGGCGTGAAATCCACCCAGGGCAGGTACACGGGGCCGGCGTTGACGTCGATCGGCAGCTTCACCGAGGTGATCAGCAGCCAGTAGAGCGGGAACAGCACGAACGCCGACCACAGGATCAGCAGGCCGTAGACGACGACGCCGGTAGCGGGCGCCATGCGCCCGATGGCCGGCGGCTCGAACCAGCGTGCGAGCAGCGAGCGCGACGCGGGGTCGGCGGGCGCGGGCACGCTCATGTCCTGCGAATCCGGTTGAGCACGATCAGGTTGAAGAACGAAACGCAGACCACTACGGTCACGAACAACAGCAGGTAGGCGATCGCCGCCGACTGGCCGAGATCGAGCGAGCGCCAGGCGAACAACGAGTGCAGGGTCATCGACTCGGTGGCGATGCCCGGTCCGCCGGAGGTCATGATGTTCGGCAGGTCGACGATCTTGAACGCCTCGATGATCCGGATCAGCATCACGGTCGCGGCGGTGGGCACGATCTGCGGCCAGGTGATCTCGCGAAAGATCTGCCAGGTGCCCGCGCCGTCGACCTGGGCCGCTTCGACCAGGTCGCGCGAGACGCTCTCCAGCGCCGCCAGCATGATCACGAAGATGAACGGGATCCATTGCCACGAATCGCCGATCACGATGAACACCCGGGCCGTCCAGGCACTGGTGGCCCACGAGAAATCGCCCAGCCCCACCCACTGCCACAAGGGTGCGAACGGGCCCTTGGTGGTGTCGGCGAGCATGCGGAAGCTGTAGCCGATACCGATGGGCGTGATCATCAGCGGGATGAAGAACACGACGCGGAAAAAGGTACGACCGCGGATCGGCTGCGCGCACAACAGCGCCAGTCCGAGCCCGATCAGGAACTGCACCGAGCAACCGATCACCACGTAGAACAAGGTCACGCCGAGCGTGCCGAACACGTTGCCGCTGAAGTAGGTCGCGGCAAACAGCAGCGCGATGCCGAACGCCATGGCGGCGGCGATCAGTCGGCCGATGAATCCCAGCCACCAGAACTCGCGCCGCACGTAGCGCAGCAGCCACCAGATCAAGCCGATCGCGGTCGCGATCGCGATGCACCAGCCGAGCACGCTGATGCTCGTGAACGTGCCGAGGAAATGGAACTGCTCGGAGCCGAAGAACTGCTTGTCGAAGTTGCGCAGGCCTACGAAGCGGACCTCGTAGCCGCCGCCGCGCAGGCGGATGCGCGAGAACGCCACGATCAGCGAGGCCACCAGCGGGAAGATGGAAAAGATCAGGATCATCACCACCGCCGGGGTGATGAACAGCTGGCGCGACTGGCGGTCCAGCCACTCGCTGAAGCGCGCGCCCGCGCTCGGCGGGGAAAAGGCGCCGGCCGCCTCCAGGTACCCGGGGCGCTGCGCGCGCGGTTCGCCGGCGTCGCTCACCGGCGGCCGACTGCCGCACGCAAGCCCCCTCCCCGGCGGGAAGGGGGCTCACGCCGGCAGGCGACGGCGGCGTTCGCCCGCCTCACGGCCGGCTCACCGCTTCAGTTGGTGATGCCGAGCGAGGCCTTGTACATCGTGCGCTGCGTGTCGCGGCCGAAATCCTCGGTGATCTCTTCCCAGCCGGCCTGGATGTTGGCGACGGCCTGCGTCTCCGAGATCTCGCCCGCGAGATAGCGCGCCAGCTCGCGGTCGAGCACCACGCCCTGGTACTGCTGGGTGCCGGGGATGCGCAGGTCCGAGGCCATGTTGGGGCTGTTCAGGCTCTTCTTGATCGCGCCGAGGTAGTTCTTCGCGAACGCCTCGCTGAAGCCCGCCTTGATCCAGTTGTCCAGGTTGTCGAGCTGCGAGTTGCGGTACGGGTTGTAGCCCGTCCAGCCGATGGTCACGTCGACGTTGGATTGCGCGGGCTGGTTCACGTAGGAGAGGAAGTCGTAGGCGGCTTTCTTGACCTTGGCGGCGGCGTTCTTGTTGATCGCGCCCGCCCAGCCGCCGAAGGCCGCGAACGGCGCGTGGTTGATGCCGTCGACCGCGTGCGGGCAGCGGGTCGCGTTGCAGCTCACCAGCTTGCCGCTCGCGCGGTCCAGTACCCGGTCGCTGCCCGGCATGATCACCGCACCCATCTTGTCCTTGATCGCCGCCCCCGCCGGGTCGATCGACAGCGGGCCGATGTCGCCCCAGTCGATGGTCAGCGCGCAACGCCCGCTCTGCACCAGCCCGCGGGTGTCGCCGATGTCGTGGTTCAGCTCGTCCGGCGGGCCGTATTGACCGGTGGCCTTGTAGATGCGAAACACCTCGGCCCAGGCCTCGTTGTCGATGAGCGGCTTCATGGTCTCGGCATCGAAGAAGAACCCCTGGCCGGTGCCGTGGGTCTGGGAGAAGCCCGCCGCGATGGACATGATGGCGTAGAACGACTGCGCGTTGCGTTTCTTGAAGATGCACGAGCCGAAATCGCCCTGCCCGTCGCCGTTCATGTCCATGCCGTGCGCCGCCCTCGCGACCGCCATGTATTCCTGCCAGTTGCGCGGCGGCTGCCTGCCGATCTTGTCGAGGATGTCCTTGCGGTAGTAGAGCATCTGGAAATCGCCGTCGACCGTGATCAGGTAGGTGCGCCCGGCGATCTTCTGGTTGAACTCGCGAAAGTACGGGGCGATGTCGTCGAACATGATCTTGTCGTCGTTGGCGACGTAGCTGCTGAGATCCTCCAGCAACCCGCCGTCGACCATCTCGACCGCCCAGCCCGAGGCGAACACGCCCACGTCGATGGAGTTGGTGCCGGTCGCCCAGTCGGTGAGCAGTTTCTGGAACAACTCGGCGAACGGCACTTCGTCGACCCGGATCTGGGCGCCGGTCATGCTCGTGAACTCCTTGCCGCGATCGACCAGGCGCTGCGCGATCACCGGCCCCGGGCGCGTGAGGATGTTGACGGTGACGCCGTCGTACTGGGCGTGCGCCGGGGCAAGTGCGGTCGCGCCCGCCACCAGCGCACCGAACGACGCGCCGAGCAGGGTCTTTTGCATTGTCATTGGCTGGCTCCTCCTAGTGGACGGGTGTGCTTCCCTGCAGGCGGTACCGGCACGCGAGGCGTGCCGCGGTAGCGCATGGGCGATTCGCGGACGAGACCGGCATCCCGGTCGTTATACGGCCGAGGGGCCGCGGTGTTGGCGGGATGGACGAATCGCTGGAAGCGCCGCCAATGTACCGCCAGGCGCAGGGCAAGTCCAGTTGCCGTGGCGGGCGCACGCGACCGCACGTGGCTGTGGGAGAATCCGACCCACCGCCACCACGAGGACTCCGCCATGCCCATCGAAACCCTGCTCCTCGACGATCAGCCCGAACCCATCAGTCACTATTGCCACGGCGTGCGCGCCGGCGACCGGCTGTGGATCTCCGGGATGGTCGGCGTAGCGCCCGACGGCAGCGTGCCCGAGGACACCGTCGCACAGTTCGAGCTGGCGCTCGGTTACGTCGACGGCGTACTGCGCCACGCGGGCGGCAAACCCCGCAACATCGTGAAGGTGCAGATTTTTCTCACCGACGTCGCCGACCGCGCGCGCATCAACCCCGTGCGCCAGGCCTACTTCGGCGAGCATCGCCCGGCCTCCACGCTGGTGCAGGTCGCCGCACTGGTGGCGCCGGAACTGAAGGTCGAGATCGAGGCCGAAGCGGTGCTGGACACCTAGCGCGCCGGCTATCGGTGCGTCGTCACACGCCGCGGGCAGCCGGGGAAGCCCAGGACGCGACCACCGCAGCGAGCCAGTCCACGACCGCGCGGACCCGCGCCAGGTCGCGCAAACGCGGGTGCACCATCAGCCACAGCTCGCGCGAGAGCACCACCGCCGGCCCGTGACGAACCAGGCCCGGCTCGCGCTCGCCGACGGCCGTCGGCAGCAACGACTTGCCGAGCCCGGCGGCGACCGCCTGCAGGATCGCCTCGGCGTCGTTGACCAGCACCCGTGCCGGCCCCCGGCCGTCGCGTCGCGCGGCCGCGTCTATCCAGCGCCGTTGCGGGACGTCGGTCATGCCGTCTTCGTAGGTCACCCACGCCAGCGACCCGGCCGCCGCCGCCTGCGCCGCATAGATCGCGTAGTCGAGGCGGCCGAGGCGGCGGGTGAGCGCTCCCGATTCCCGGCGCGGGCGGGCCAGTCGCAAGGCGACGTCGGCGTCGCGCCGGTAGAGACTGAGATCGCGGGGTTCGGCGATGAGCTCGACCTGCAACTGGGGGTGAACCGGGAGCAGCTGCGCCAGCGCCGGCACCAGCAGGCGGTTGACCACGATGGGCACCGAGGTCAGGCGCACCGAGCCGGCCACCTGGCGGTCCGCGTCGCCGACCGCCGCGGTGACGTCCTGCACTTCCCGCTCGACCCGTTCTGCGCCGCCGACCACCGCGTTGCCGGCCTGTGTCGCCTGCAGCACCCCGAGGTTGCGCTCGAAGATCCGCACCCCCAGGCGGCGCTCGGCCTGCGCGATCCGCCGCGCCACGGTACTTTCGTTCACGCCCAGCCGTCGCGCCGCACCGGCGAAGGAGCCCGTGCGCGCGGCGGCCAGCACCACCCGCAGGTCGTTCCAGTCCAGCCCCTGCATGTCCTGCTCCCGCATATTTGCCCGAGCGTTCTGCAATTTCCCGCATTCCACCTGCAGAACTGCGGGC
>JBFJWO010000345.1:0-5873 GCA_041623575.1 Gammaproteobacteria bacterium | reverse complement strand
GCGGCGCTGGCGGTGCTGGACGTGATCGAGCAGGAGGACCTGGCCGCGCGCGCGCTGGTCCTGGGCGAACGCATCGAGTCGCGCCTGCAGGGCATGGCGCGGCGTTTCGCCTGCATCGGCGAAGTGCGCGGCCTCGGCGCCATGGTGGCGATGGAACTGTTCGAGGATGCCGAGCGCCGGGTACCGGCGGCGGCGCTCACCAAATCGCTGGTCGCGCGCGCCGCGGAACTCGGCCTGCTGTTGCTGTCGTGCGGGCACAACGGCAACGTGATCCGGATCCTCGCGCCGCTCACCGCGCCCGAGAGCGTGATCGACGAGGGCCTCGACATCATCGAGAAGGCGCTCGAGGAGCTGGCGCCGGCCAAGTCCGTCGCCGCCGTATCCTGAAGCCGCCGCGCGGGTCGGGTGCGGGCACTCGCCGGCGCCCGCCCCGCACGGTGACCGGTCCGTGGCCGGCGCGGCCACTTTTCACGGGCAAAAAAATGGCCCCGTCGAAACGGGGCCAACCCACGCGGGAGGAGGAACGCTGTGTGCGCGACCTCGCGCGTCTTGTTACCCGGTGCCGGCCCGGAAACCCACCGCCGGGGCCGGCGTATCGTCCTCGGCATCGTCGTCGTGCCCCGCGCCCAGCGACTCGACGTCGTTGCGTGTCCACCAGTACCAGAATCCCTGCTCGCGCAGCCAGCGACCCAGTCGATCGAGGCTGTTCCATTCGCGGCCGGACCCGCGCGCGCTGTGCATCCTAAATGCCCGTCCGTCGACGTAGACGAGGACCGCCCAGCTGTGCGGGTGTCGGTGCTGGTCGCCGAAGCCGCCGCCGAGTTGCGAGCGTGCGACGCGGAAGACCACCGCGTAGTCACCGAGACGCCCGGTGGCGCGCAGCCCGGACAAGTCTGCCTGAGTCACCGAACCGACAATGCCAAGCGCGACATCTTGATCCATGGTGTATTGCGAGTTCCCGGCAACGAGGGTACATTATCGGCCATGTTGTAGCCCACAACAACGTCCCGGAGCGACGGCACCGGGTCTTCACCCTTTCGACCGGAGGAACCCGTGGATGCCTGTCACCCGGGCGCGGCCTTGAGCCTCGAGTACGCACCTGCGCGCGAACTGCGCCGCCGGCTGCGCCGGCGCGAGGTGTCCGCGGTCGAATTGCTCGATGCCGCCGTCGCCCGCGCCGAGCGTATCGCCCCGCTGGTCAACCCGTTCGCGCTGAAGCTCTACGAGCAGGCGCGCGCCGCGGCCGTCGAGGCCGATCGGCGGCTTGCCGCGGGCACCGGGGGACCGCTGTGCGGACTGCCCATCACGGTCAAGGACTCGCAATGGCTCGCCGGGGTGCGTTGCGCCAACGGCGCGCGCCGGCTGCGTGGCTTCGTACCCGATCGGACCAGCGCCGCGATCGAGCGCCTGCAACGCGCCGGCGCGGTCATCTTCGCCAAGACCACCTGCCCCGAATACAGCCTGATCGGGATCACCGATTCGCGCCTGTACGGGCGCACCGCCAATCCCTGGAACCTCGAGCGCACCCCGGGTGGCTCCTCGGGCGGCGCCGGCGCGGCGCTGGCGGCCGGCGCGGGCTGCCTGTCGCTGGGCGGCGACGGCGGCGGGTCCATCCGCATCCCGGCGGCTTTCTGCGGCGTGGTCGGTTTCAAACCCACCTTCGGCGCCGTCCCGCGCGAGCCCTGCTTCCCGAGCTGGAAGTCGCTGGTCGCCTACGGGCCGATGGCCCGCAACGTGGCGGACGCGCGCCTGATGTACTCGGTGCTCACCGGCACCGCGGAGGCGCCGGCCGTGGCGCCCGGCGGGCTCGCCGGGGTGCGCCTGGCGGTGTCCGAGGACCTCGGCTCGGCGCCCCTGGACGACGATGTCAGGGCGCGCTTTCGCGAAGTGTGCACGGCGCTGCAGGCGGCCGGCGCCGAACTGGTCTACGACCACCCGGGGCTGCCCTCCTCGGCGGAGGTCTGGGCGTTGATCGCGACCTACGACGCGGCGCGCCACGACCCGGACCATCACGGCAGGGACATCGAGCACATCACACGTGCCGTTCTCGATTTCGGCGCCGACATCAGCGACGAGCGCTTCGAAGCCGCGCAGGCGCAACGCGAGCCGATCGCGGCGGCCTACCGGTCGCTGTTCGAGCGCACCGGCGCGGCGGCGTTGCTCACCCCGTCGCTCGGTTGCGAGGCCTTCGAGCACGGGCGTATCCATCCCGAAAGCGTCGGCGGCGTACCGATCGGCTACCCGTGGCTCGACTGGGCGGGGTTCCTCTACGACGCCAACCTGGTCGGGATGCCCGCCTGCGCGGTGCCGATGGGCTTCGGCGACGAGTACCTGCCGTTGTCGCTGCAGATCCAGGGCCAGGTGGGCGACGACGTCCGGGTGCTCGAGATCGCCGAGCGCATCGAGGGCGTCATCGGCAGCGCACCCCACCCGGTGCAATTGCTGCCCGACTAGCCACGCACCGGCGAGCCAGCCCAGGCGCCCGCCGCTGCCAGCCGGGCGCACCTCGCGGGCCGGCTCGGCTACAATCGCCTGCCGCCAACACACGCGAGGGAGCAGCGCCGCCTTGAAGACCATTGCCGTACTCGGTCTGGGTAAGGTCGGGAAGCTCGCCGGGCACCTGCTGAGCGAGTCGGGCTTCGCGGTCACCGGGATCGACGCCCGTGCCGCGGGCAGCGAATCCGTTCACCCCGTGCAGCAGGCGGACGTGGCCGACGCCACCGCCCTGCCGGCACTGCTGCGCCCGCACGAGGCGGTGCTCTCGTGCCTGCCCTATGCCCTCAACGCCGCCGTCGCCGAGACCGCGCACCAGCTCGGCATCCACTATTTCGACCTCACCGAGGACGTGCCGACCACCCGGCGGATCCGTGAGCTCAGCGTGAGCGCGCGCGCGGTCATGGCGCCGCAATGCGGCCTCGCGCCGGGGCTGGTAGGTATCGTCGGCGCCGACCTCGCCGGGCGCTTCGAGACCGTGCGTTCGATCAAGCTGCGCGTGGGCGCGCTGCCGCAGAACCCGACCGGGTTGCTCGGCTACGCCTTCAACTGGTCGCCCGCCGGGGTCGTCAACGAGTACCTCAACGACTGCGAGGTGATCGAGGAGGGCGAGCACAAGTGGGTCTCGCCGATGGAGTGGATCGAAACGGTGTACGTGAACGGCGTGAAGCTCGAAGCCTTCACCACCTCCGGCGGCCTCGGCACCATGAGCGAGACCTATCTCGGGCGCGTGGAGAACCTCGACTACAAGACCCTGCGCTACCCCGGGCACGTGAAGCTGATGAACTTCTTCTTCCACGAACTGCTGCTGCGCGAGCGCCGCGAACTGGCCGGGGAGATCCTCACCCATGCCAAGCCGCCGGTCGACGACGACGTGGTGCACCTGCACGTCTCGGCGGAGGGGCAGTTCGAGGGCGAACTGCGCCGCCACGAGTTCGTGCGCTCCTACTACCCGCGCGAGCTGGCCGGCGCGCGGCGCACCGCGATCGCCTGGACGACCTCGGCTTGCGCCTGCGCGGTGGTGGAACTGGTTCGTGACGGCAAGCTCGCGCAAAACGGCTTCATCCGCCAGGAGGACATCGCGCTCGCCGACCTCCTCGCCACCCCGACCGGCTCGCTGTTCGCCGGCTGACCCGGCCGCGCTCAGCCGAAATTGATGCCCTGCGCCAGCGGCATCTCGCGCGAGTAGTTGATGGTGTTGGTCGTGCGGCGCATGTAGAAACGCCACGCGTCCGAACCGGTCTCGCGATCGCCCCCGGTCTCTTTCTCGCCGCCGAACGCCCCGCCGATCTCCGCACCGCTCGGGCCGATATTGACGTTGGCCATCCCGCAGTCCGAGCCGGCCGCGGACAGGAACCGCTCCACCTCGCGCAGGTCGTTGGAGAAGATGCACGAGGACAGGCCCTGGGGCACGTCGTTGTGGATCGCGATGGCCTCGTCGAAGTCGTCGTAGGCGACCACGTAGAGCAGCGGCGCGAAGGTCTCCTCGCGCATCACGGCGCTCTGCGAGGGCATCGCGGCGATGGCCGGGCGCACGTACCAGGCAGCCGGGTACTGGTCCGCCAGCACCCGTTCGCCGCCGGTGACCAGGCGCCCGCCCTCCTCGCTCACCCGCGCCAGCGCCTGCTGCATCGAGCGGAACGCGGCTTCGTCGACCAGCGGCCCGACCAGCGTGCCGCGCTCGAGCGGGTTGCCGATGGTGAGCGACTGGTAGGCCGCGGTGACCTTGTCGAGCAACGCGTCGTGGATGCCACGCTCGGCGATCACGCGCCGCAACGTCGTGCAGCGTTGCCCGGCCGTGCCGACCGCGCTGAACAGGATGGCGCGCACGGCCATGTCGAGATCGGCCGCGGCGCTCACGATCATCGCGTTGTTGCCCCCCAGCTCCAGGATGCGCCGCCCGAAGCGGACCGCCACCCGCGGGCCGACCGCCCGGCCCATGCGCGTCGACCCGGTGGCCGAGACCAGCGGGATGCGCGGACTGTCGACCAGCGCCTCGGCGTGCGCCTGCCCGCCGATCACGATCTGCGCGAGGCCCTCGGGCGCGTCCGAGCCGAAGCGCTCGATGGCACGCGCCAGCGCGTTGAACGTGGCCATCCCCGACAACGGCGACTTGTCCGAGGGCTTGAAGATCACCGGGTCGCCGCAGATCAGGGCGTTGGCCGCGTTCCAGGCGAACACCGCGCTCGGGAAATTGAACGCCGTGATGATCGCCACCGGCCCGAGCGGGTGCCACTGTTCCATGATGCGATGCCCCGGGCGCTCCGAGACGATGGTCCGTCCGAACAACTGGCGCGACTGCCCGACCGCGAGGTCGCAGATGTCGATCGCTTCCTGCACCTCGCCAAGGCCCTCCTCGACGATCTTGCCGACCTCCACGGAGATGACGCGGCCGATGTCGGCCTTGGCGGCGCGCAACTCCTCCCCCCACAGCCGTACCAGCTCGCCGCGCCGCGGCGCCGGGAGATCGCGCCACGCGGCGAACGCCCGCCCGGCGCGATCGATGACTTTCTGGACGTCGTCGAGCGGCGTTTGCGACAGGCGCGCGATCTCCGCACCGTCGATGGGCGAGTACACGGGCAGGTCGCCGCCGGTGAGCGCCGCGCGCGCCATGCCGCTGCGCTGCAGTACCTCGAGCAGTTCAGTCATGCCAACCCCCAGGTTCGTGACGAGACGCGCAGTATACGGTCACTCCCGCCCGCGACGGGCAGGCGATCGTTTGCCGCAGGTCAACCGTGCTCTCGCCCGGGCGCTCACACTGAACGCGGTCCTCACTGGGCGGCAGGCATGCAAGCACCTCATACAGTGCTGGGAATAGTCGGCAGCTATCGGCGCGACGGGCACATCGCGGCCCTGGTCGACGCCATCCTGAGCGCCGCTGCCGCGCGCGGCGCCGCCACCCGTACCCTCCACCTGTCGGACTTCGACATCGGTTTCTGCACCAACTGCCGCGGCTGCACCCAGGCCCCGGGCACGGCACGCGTTCCCTGCCTCGTGCACCGCGACGACATGGAGCAGCTGCTGGACCAGGTGCACTCGGCGCAGGCGCTGGTGATCGGCGCACCGGTCAACGTCGGCGCCGTGAACGCATTGACCCAGCGGTTCGTCGAACGCTGCATCGGGTACTACTACTGGCCGTGGGGCACGCGGCGCGGGCCGGTGCTGCGCGACCCGGCCAGGCCGCGCACCGCGGTGCTGGTCTCGACCAGCGCCGCGCCGGCGTGGATGAACAATCGCCTGTTCGGATTCGGCGCCCTGCACGCGCTCGAGAAACTGGCCGAGGCCGCCGGCGCCCGCGTCATCGAACTTGTGCGGGTCGGCATGCTGACGGAGCATGAGGTTCGGCTCTCGCAACGGACCCGGCGCACGGCCGCCGTCAT
>JBFJWO010000344.1:0-5883 GCA_041623575.1 Gammaproteobacteria bacterium | reverse complement strand
GAACTGCTCGGGGACCGGCGGTTTCTGCGCCTGTGGTCGGTCGGCGCGGTGTCGAGCATCGTGCGCTGGCTGGAGATGCTCGCCGTCGGCGTGTACGTGTTCGACGTCACCGGCTCGCCCCTGCAGGTCGCGTTGTTCACCCTGTTGCGCATGCTGCCGCTGGGCCTGTTCGGGGCTTTCGGCGGCGCGCTGGGCGATCACGGCGGTCGCCACCGCATCATGACCATCGGCCTGGTCTGCATGTGCCTGGTCTCGTTTGCGCTGGCGACCTTGCTGCTCAGCGGGCGGCTCGAACTGTGGCACATCGGGCTCGCCACGTTCCTCAACGGGTTATTCTGGGTGACGGATTTCTCCGTGCGGCGCCCGATGCTCGCCGAGGTGGCGGGCATCGCCCGCATGGGTCGGGCACTGGCGCTGGACACGCTCGCCGCCAACGGCAGCCGCATGCTCGGGCCGCTGTTCGGGGGCGCGCTGCTCGAGTTCGTCGGCCTCGGCGGCGCCTACCTGCTGGGCGCGGCGCTCTACGTGCTGGCCGTCCTGGCGATGGCGGGCGCCGGGGCGGCCGACGATGGCGCGAGCCGGGCGCGCGAGAACGTCTGGCGTAACGCCGCCGAGAGCCTGGGCTACCTGCGTTCGCGGCCACTGATGACGGCGGTCCTGGCGGTGACCGTCGTGTTCAACCTGTGGTGCTTCCCGGTCCTGGCCATGATTCCGGTGATCGGCAAGAACGACCTCGGGCTCAGCGCCTTTCCGGTCGGCCTGCTGATGAGCGCCGAAGGCGCGGGCGTACTGCTCGGCGCCAGCGCCATCGCCGCCTGCGTGCACGTCCGGTTCTATCGACGCCTGTACGTCGGCGGCGTGGCGTGGTTCGCGTGCGCGGCACTGGCGTTCGCGCACTCGCCCTCGGCGAGCGTTGCAGGCATCGCCCTGCTGGCCGCCGGGCTCGGCCTGGCCGCTTTCTCCTCCATGCAGAGCACGCTGGTCCTGGTGCACACCCCGCCCGGGGAACGGGGCCGCATGATGGGCTTGCTGGCGGTGTGTATCGGCAGCGCGCCGCTCGGCCTGCTCCACATCGGCTGGCTTGCCGACCGGATCGCCACGCCTGTTGCCATCACCATCGTCGCCATCGAGGGCCTGGCGGTCCTGGCACTGGTTTGCCGGCGCTTCCCGGAGATCCTGCGCTGGGAGGACGTGCAAGGCGAGGCGGCCGTCCCCGGCACCGGGACGTAGCCCGACGGCGGCGGGCGCCGCTGTCTCAGACCAGGTGCTCGTCCTGGCGCTCCAGGAACCCCCAGATGCCGAGCACGACCCGGTTGCGATTCTGCGGCAACCGGTGCACCCGCACCTCGAGATCGATCCACCAGCCGCGCCCGCCCGCCAGGGTGAGCAGGCCGGACTCGATGTCGGCCTCGACCAGGCTGCGCGGCAACCAGGCGACGCCGAGGCCGTCGCGCGCCCGGATGCGCAACGCACCCGCCATCGAGTTCTCGTAGATCGTGCTCAGGCCGCCGCCGCGCGCCGCGATGACGGGTTCGATGTGCTTGCCCATCGGCGCCGAGGGGCCGAAACGCAGGTAGGGGATGGACGAGACGCTCGCGTCGTCGAGCCCGAACAAAGCCCGGCCGCCGGCGTCCGGACGGCACACCGGTACCAGCCGGTCCTCGCCGATGACCAGCGAGACCGTCGGCGCAGAGCCCTCCAGCGCGCGCGCGTAGCGGCTGTCGTAGGCAATCACGAAGTCGACCTCGCCCCGGTACAGGTCGGCGATGCAGTTCGGCAGGTCGTCCGCCCGCAGTCTCGAGATGATCGGCCCGAAGGCCTGTTCGAAGGCCTGCAGCCAGGCCGGGAAGAACCGCCACCCTATCGAGTGCGGCGCACCGAACGTCACCACGTACTTGTCCGGTTCCTCCTGCGACTCGCGCAGCAGATCGCGCTCCGTCTCGATCCGGTTCACCGCCTGCCCGCCGGCCTCGAGCATCTGGCGGCCGGCTTCGGTGAGGCGCACCGGGTGCGTGGAGCGGTCGACGAGCACCACGCCCACCCAGCCCTCCAGGGCCCGGATCCGGCGGCTGAAGGCGGACTGGCTGAGGTGGTTCTGCTCCGCGGCCAGCGAGAAATTGCCCGTGCGCGCGAGCGAGGCGAGGTCCTTGAACCACTCCAGATTCATCGATCTGTCTCCGCCATCCGGACATTATGCATAACTTGCATCATGTATGCCGAACATCACATTGACCGATTCCGCGCGCCGTGGGCATCCTGACCGGCACAAGAACACCGTCCTCGGGGCACCTGGTCCCGGCGGCGACATCGAGGAGGAATCCGTGCTCGACCTGGACCGTTTTGCGCGCGTGAGCCTGTGCCACCGCCCGACGCCGCTGGAGTTCATGCCGCGCTTGAGCGAACGCCTGGGCGGACCGCAGGTGTGGATCAAACGCGACGATTGCACCGGTCTCGCCAGCGGCGGCAACAAGACCCGCAAGCTGGAGTTCCTCATCGGCGAGGCACTGGCCGAAGGTGCCGACGTGGTGGTCACCCAGGGCGCCGTGCAATCCAACCACGTGCGCCAGACCGCCGCCGCCGCGTGCCGGTTCGGGCTCGATTGCCACGCCCTGCTGGAGCGGCGCGTGCCCGACACCGACCGCGAGTACGAACACTCCGGCAACGTGCTGCTCGACCAGGTGCTCGGCGCCACCCTCGAGTACCGCCCGGCGGGGCTGGACATGAACGCCGAGGCTCGTGCGACGGCGGAAGGCCTCCGCGCGAGCGGCAGGCGCCCCTACTTCATCCCCGGCGGCGGATCCAACGAGACCGGCGCGATCGGCTACGCGGTCTGTGCCGAGGAAATGATCGAGCAGGCGCGCTCGCTCGACCTGCGCTTCGACGCGATGGTCGTCGGCAGCGGCAGCGCCGGCACCCACGCCGGCCTGCTTGCCGGCCTGCACGTCCTGGGCGCGGACCTGCCGGTCATGGGCATCAGCGTGCGCCAGCCGCGCGAGGCCCAGGCCCGTGCCGTGCACGACCTGGCCGCGCGCACGGCGGTTCGCCTGTCGCACGACGGCGTTCCCGCCGACAAGGTGAACGTCGACGACGACTACGTGGGCGCCGGCTACGGCATTCCCGCGCCCTCGACCCTGGAAGCCATCCGGCTTGCGGCGCGCACCGAGGGCATCCTCCTCGATCCCGTCTATTCCGGCAAAGCGTTCGCCGGCCTGGTCGGGCTGGTGCGCTCCGGGTTCTTTCACGCCGGGCAGAACATCGTGTTCCTGCACACCGGCGGGGCCGCGGCACTGTTCGCCTACGAGAGCGTGCTGTGCGGCCAGGACGATGCGGCGCAAGCGCGGGCACGGCCGGTTTCATGATCGCATCGACAACACGACACAACCGATAGCGGAGAGAGACGATGAGAAAGACGACACTGGCAATCTCGGGTTGCATGGCGATGGCGCTGACCGCGCCGGTCTTCGCCGCCGAGCGGGTCGCCATCGGCGTGCCGAGCTGGACCGGCGCCCAGGCCATCGCCCACCTGTTGCAGGCGGTGGTGGTGGATCGCATCGGCGGCGAGGCCGAGCTCGTACCCGGTAACAACGCGACCATCTTCCAGGCCATGGACCAGGGCAAGGGCGACATCGACGTACACCCCGACGTGTGGCTGCCGAACCAGGAGAGCTTCACCAAGAAATACGTCGACGGCGCGGGCACCGTGGCGCTGAACCAGCACCCCTACGAGGGCAACCAGGGCTTCTGCGTCTCGTCGAACTTCGCCAAGCAGAACAACATCACGGACATCGCCGATCTCGGCCGCCCGGACGTCGCCGCCAAGATGGACAGCGACGGCAACGGCAAGGGCGAGATGTGGATCGGCGCCCCGGGGTGGGCGTCGGCGAACGTCAACGAGGTCAAGGTGCGCGACTACGACCTGCTGCCCTTCATCGAGCCCATCCGTGCCGAGGAGAGCGTGAAGACCGCGCGCGTCAAGGACTCGATCGCCAAGAACGAGGGCTACGCCTTCTACTGCTACAAGCCGCACGCCATCTGGTACATGTTCGACGTCACCATGCTCTCTGAGCCGACCTACGACCCGGCCAAGTACGTGATGCTGCAGCCGTCGGATTCCCCGAACTGGTACAAAGAGTCGAAGGTCATGACCAAGGACGCGTTGAAGAACGTGCAGATCGCGTTCTCCAAATCGCTCAAGGCGCGCTCGCCGGCGATCTACGAGTTCCTCGAGCGCTTTTCGCTCGACGCCGACGACGTCAGCCACTTCGCCTACGAGATCTCCGGCAAGGGCCGGCAACCGGCAGAGGTGGCGCGCGAGTGGATGAAGGCCAACGCCGCCAGGGTGGACGCCTGGCTG
Source organism: Gammaproteobacteria bacterium (assembly GCA_041623575.1). GTDB lineage: Bacteria > Pseudomonadota > Gammaproteobacteria > JAHELT01 > JAHELT01 > JAHELT01. The sequence continues at coordinate 1,529 of JBFJWO010000344.1, read as the reverse complement.
GGCCTGTAGCAAGCAGCCCGGCACGCCGCCCGTCGCCGGCGACGGGCGGCGCTGCACCGGCGAAGAACGCGTCACTGCGCACAGGGGCACGGTCCGTGTCTTCCCCGTCCCCCCACGATGCCGAAACGGTCATCGAGATCGCCGGCGTGTGGAAGATCTTCGGTGACAACGCCGCGGCGGTGCTGCCGAAAGCGAAGAGCGGCGAGCTCTCCAAGCAGCAGATGCTCGAGCAGCACGACGCCGTCGTCGGCGTCGCCGACGTCAACCTCTCCGTGCGGCGCGGCGAGATCTTCTGCATCATGGGCCTGTCGGGCAGCGGCAAGTCCACCCTGGTCCGCCATTTCAATCGCCTGCTGGAACCGACCGCCGGCCAGGTGGTCGTCGGCGGCGTAGACGTGATGTCGCTGGGCCCGCGGGAGCTGCAACGCTTTCGCAATCGCAAGGTCGCGATGGTGTTCCAGAACTTCGCGCTGCTGCCGCACTGGTCGGTGCTGGACAACATCGCGATGCCGCTGGAGATCCGCGCCGTCAACAAGAACGACCGCATGCGCGTGGCCCAGCGCATCCTGTCCATGGTCGAGCTCGACGGCTGGGGCAACAAGTTCGCGCACGAGCTCTCGGGCGGGATGCAGCAACGGGTCGGGCTGGCGCGCGCGCTCGCCGCGGACGCCGAGGTGCTGTTGATGGACGAGCCGTTCAGCGCGCTCGACCCCCTGATCCGCCGCCAGCTGCAGGACGAGTTCATCAAGCTCTCGGCGGTGATGCGCAAGACCACCGTGTTCATCACCCACGACCTCGACGAAGCAGTGCGCGTCGGCGACCGGATCGCCATCATGCGCGACGGGCGCGTGGTCCAGGTCGGCACCGCCGAGGACATCGTCATGCACCCGGCGGACGACTACGTCGCGGAATTCGTGGCCGGCATCTCGCGTCTCAAGGTGGTCAAGGCCCACGCCGTCATGCAGCCGATCGCGGGCTACGAGCAGGCGCACGGCGCGGTGCCCGGCGACGCACGCCGGGTCGCGGAGAGCGAGAGCCTCAGCACCCTGATCACGCTCGCGATCGATCACGCCGGGCCGATCGTGATCACCGAGGACGGGCGCGACACCGGCGTGGTGACGCAGGCCGATATCCTGCGCACCGTGATCGAGGGGACGGAAGTCTCGTGAACGAGATCGCGGCAACACCTTCCGACGATCGAAGGGAGCGGGGTCGCGCGAACGACGTAGCGCCCGCACCGCCCGACGCCGCGACGCGCGGCGACGCCTCCTCGCTGCCCGAAGAGCGGGCCGCGCGCGTGCGCGAGTTCACCGTGACCCACGCGGACTACTACGTGCACGCGTTCCAGCGCATCGGCGCCGACGCCGGTTTCGTGTGGACGTTCAACCTGTGGGCGGGTGTGCTCGGCCCCGTGTGGTACGCCATGCGCGGCATCTGGAACTGGGGGCTCGCCTTCCTCATCGTCGAGACCTTCGCCTGGGTCCAGATCGTGCGCGGACTGTTCGGCGATCTCGCCACCGACGCCTGGG
>JBFJWO010000343.1:0-5905 GCA_041623575.1 Gammaproteobacteria bacterium | reverse complement strand
CTACAACCGCTTCTCCAACGACGTGGATCGCCTGTTGAACGGCTACCACAACTTCATGGAGGAGTTCGCCCACCTGCTGCACCGCCAGGCCTACGATCGCGAAGTGCGCCGCGGCCAGGAAGGGGTGACGACGTGAACGGCGTCGCGCGCCGCCGCCGCCCGATCGCGGAGATCAACGTCGTGCCCTACATCGACGTGATGCTGGTGATGCTGGTGATCTTCATGATCACCGCGCCGCTGCTGGAGACGGGTGTCGAGGTCGAGTTGCCGCAGGCCGCCGCCAGGCCCGTCCCGGAGCAGCCGAGCGAGCCGCTGGTGCTGAGCGTCAACGCCGCGGGCCAGTATTTTCTCAACGTCGGCCCGGGCCCCGACGTCGCGCTCGAAGAGCAGCAGTTGACGGCGCTGGTCGCGGCCGTGGTGCGCCGCGACCCCGGCAAGTCCGTGCTGGTGCGTGGTGACCGGCGCGTCGACTACGGGAAGGTGGTACGCGCCATGGCACTGCTGCAGGCGGCCGGCGTTCCGCAGGTCGGCCTGCTGACGGAAACCGTGAACTGAGGCGGCGGCGGGCACGTGTTCAGGGAACTGCTGAAACATCCGCTGGCGCTGGGGCTGTCGATCGCCGGTCACCTGGCGTTGCTCGCCGTTATCTTGCTGACCCTGGACCGTGCGCCGGCGCCGGCCATGCGCGCGAGCGTCGAACCGGTCAAGGCGGTGGCGGTCGACGAGAAAGCGATCGAGGATGCCCGCAAGGCGTTGCAAGAGCAGGAGCAGGCGCGCCAGCGCGAGGAACGCGAGCGCCGTGCCGAGGAGCAGAACAAAGCCCGCGATGCGGAAGCGCGCCGGCGCCAGGCCGAGGAGAAAAAGCGCGCGGCCGAGAAGCAGCGCGAGGCCGAACAACAGCGCAAGGCCGAAGAGCAGCGCCAGGCGAAAACGCGCGAGCAGGCCGCGGAGCAGGAGCGCAAGGCCGCCGCCGCTGCGAAGCGCAAGGCGGAGCAGGAACGCCAGGCCGCGGAAAAGCGCAAGGCCGAGGAGCAGCGCAAGGCCGAGGCAGCGCGCCAGGAACGCGAGCGCCAGGCGCGGATCGCCGCCGAGAAGAAAGCCGAGCAGGAGCGTTTGGCCGAGCAGGAGCGGCAACGTAAAATGCGCGAGGCCGAGGCCCGCCGCCAGGCCGAAGAGCAGAAGGCGCGCGAGGCGGAGCTGCAGCGCGCCCTGGAAGCCGAGCGCCAGGCCGAGGAAGAACGCGAACGCCGCCTGGTCGCCGAGGCGGCCGAGCGCGAGCGCCTGCGCCGCGAGAACCTGCGCCTGCAGCGCCTGGGCGCGGAGTACGAAGCCGCGATTCGCCAGAAAGTGACGCGCAACTGGATCCGTCCGCCGACGGCCACCGCCGGCGTCTCCTGCGACGTGTTCGTCGAGCAGGACCCGGGCGGCGGCGTGATGAGCGTCGAAGTCCAGCGCTGCCTGGGCGATGCCGCCTTCCGGCGGTCGGTGGAGACCGCGGTGCTCAAAGCCTCGCCCCTGCCGACGGCACCGGACCCGGCGCTGTTCGAGCGCCAGATACGTTTCACGTTCAAGCCAGAGGGTTAGATGCGCAAGCGCCGAACGAGAACAATTCGCAGCCCCTTGCTGGGCGTGCTGGCCCTGCTCGCGGCGGGTAACGCCGCGGCCGTGCTGCAGATCGAGATCACGCAGGGCATCGAGGGTGCGCTGCCGATTGCCGTGGTGCCGTTCGCCTGGGAGGGCACCGGCGCGCCGCCGGAGGACATCGCGCGCATCGTCGCCGACGACCTGCAGCGCAGCGGGCAGTTCTCGCCGGTGGCGCGCAACAACCTCGTCGCCCAGCCGAGCGAGGGCAGTGAGGTCCGTTTCGGCAACTGGAAGACCACCGGTGTGGATCACCTCGTCATCGGCAAGCTGCGCGCCATGGGCCCGGGTGCCTACGTCGTGCAGTTCCAGTTGTTCGACGTGTTCAAGGAGGCGCAGGTCGTCGGCTACAGCTTCCCCGCCAGCCGCGAGCAGTTACGGCGCGTCGCGCACTCGATCAGTGACCTCGTCTACGAGCGCATCACCGGTATCCCCGGCGCTTTCAACACCAACATCGCCTACGTCTCGGGTACCCGCAATGCCTCGGGCGAGCAACGCTACGTGTTGCAGATTTCGGATGCCGACGGCTACAACCCCAAGACGGTGCTCGCCTCCGACCAGCCGCTGATGTCGCCGGCGTGGTCGCCCAAGGGCGATCGCCTGGCCTACGTCTCGTTCGAAAAACGCCGGGCGGCCATCTACGTGCAGACGGTGCGCACCGCCGAGCGCGAGAAGATCTCGGCGTTGCGCGGCATCAACGGCGCGCCGGTGTGGTCGCCGGACGGCGGGCGCCTGGCGATGACGCTCTCGCACGAAGGCAACCCCGAGATCTACGTGCTCACGATCCGCACGCGCGCGCTGGCGCGCGTGACGCGAAGCAGCGCGATCGACACCGAGCCCGCGTGGCTGCCGGACGGCAGCGCGCTGGTGTTCACTTCCGATCGCAGCGGCTCGCCGCAACTCTATCGCAAGGAGCTGGCCGGCGGGCGCGCGCGGCGGCTGACGTTCGAGGGCAGCTACAACGCCAGCGCCGCGGTCTCCCCGGACGGGCAGAAGATCGCCATGGTGCACGGCGACCGCGGCATTTACCGGATCGCGGTGCTCGATCTCCCGACCGGTGCGCTGCGCGTGATCACCGACGGGTCGCTCGACGAATCGCCGAGCTTCGCGCCCAACGGCAGCATGATCATCTACGCCACGCAGGGCCAGGGTCGCGGCGAGCTCGGTGCGGTTTCGGTGGACGGGCGCATGAAACAACGGTTCTCGCTCGCCGACGGCGACGTGCGCGAGCCGGTCTGGTCGCCGTTCCTGCAATGAGCACGCCGCCCGCCGTCTGCGAGCTCCGCCTTTTCGTGATGCGTACGCCGCCGGACGAGCGGGCGGTGCGAGCGCGCTTGGACTCCTTTCCTGCAATGAGTGCGCCGGGCGATGCGCGGGCGCGAAACCCCTCGGAGGACTACTGATGAGAAAAATTGCCTGGCCCGGCCTGGTGTTCGCCTTCGCGCTCGCGCTGGGCTGCACCTCGACCCCCGAGCAACAGGGTACGCTCGGCGAGGAGCCGCCGTTCCCGGACGATTCCGGCATCGGCGCCGTGGGCACGCCGGACCCCGGCGGCGAGATCATGAGCGGCGATCCGATCGAACCCGACACCACGGCGTCGGGGTTCGACCCGGGCTGCCCGCCGCCCTGCGAGTTCGCGCGCGAGGCGATCAACGACCCGGCCAGCCTGCTGGCGCAGAAGATCATCTATTTCGATTTCGACCAGAGCGGCGTGCGCGGCGAGTTCGTCGACCTGATCTCGGCGCACGGGTGCTACCTGGCGACCTACCCCGAGGTCAGGGTGCGCCTGGAAGGGCACGCCGACGAGCGCGGCTCGCGCGAGTACAATGTCGCGCTCGGCGAGCGGCGCGCGCTCGCGGTGCGCCGCCAGCTGTTGCTCGAGGGGGTGAGCGACGGGCAACTCGAAGCGCTGAGCTACGGCGAGGAGTTGCCGGCCGCGCTGGGCCAGACCGAGGAGGCCTGGGCCAAGAACCGCCGCGTCGAGCTGGTCTACCAATGAACCGATAACGCGGTGCAAGCAAGATGAACCCTAGTTCGATTCGTGTGCGCAGGCTTTTCCCCCGGCTGCTGTTCGGTGTGCTGCTCGCCGCGTCCGGGGCGCACGCGCAAAAACCGTTGCTGACGCCGGTGCAGCCGGGCGGTGCGGCGCGACCGAGCGCCCCGGCGGCGGACGATCCCCTGCAGGTGCGCCTGGCGGCGCTGGAGACGCGCCTCGGGCGCCTGGAGAAGGTCTTCGAGAACCAGGTGGTGCGCGAGCTGTTGCGCAGTGTCGATGCGCTGCAGCTCGAGATCCGCGAGTTGCGCGGCGAGATCGAGAACCAGTACAACGACCTGGAAGTGTTGCAAAAGCGCCAGCGCGACCTCTATCGCGACAACGACCGGCGCCTGCGTGAGCTCGAGGTCGGCATGACCAGCGGCGCCACCGGGGGCGTGACCAGCGGGTTGCCGGAGGCGCCACCGGTCGGCACCGGCGCGGGCGCCCAGGCAAAGCAGCCGGCGGTTGCCGCGGTCGCGCCCGCCGTGGCCGCCGGCGACGAGGAGCAGGAGAAAGCGGCCTACGTGGCGGCGTTCGAGTTCCTCAAGACCGGGCAGTACGGGCGCGCCATCAAGGAGTACGGAGCGTTCCTGGGCAAGTACCCGAACGGGCGTTACGCCGACAACGCCCAGTACTGGCTCGGCGAGGCGAACTACGTCTCGCGCGAGTTTCCCGAGGCCCTCAGCCAGTTCCAGAAAGTGGTGGCCAACTTTCCGGCCAGCCCCAAGGTCGCCGACGCGCGCCTGAAGATCGGCTTCGCGTTCTACGAGATGGAGCGCTATGACGACGCCCGCCAGGCGCTCGAAGACGTGGTGCGGGATTACCCCGACAGCTCCGTCGCGCGCCTCGCGCGCCAGCGCATCGTGCGCATGAAAGAAGAGGGGCGCTGATACCCGCCGGCATTGCGCCCGCGGTGGCGACGAGGGGGAATCGCTGTGCACTGACCCGTTCGGGAGAGCGCGGGTCGGCGCGGGTTCTGGCAAAGTAGCCTGCGCGCCGGCCGGTTCGGCGAACGGAGGACGAAGCCCATGAACAGCCTGCTTTCAGCCGGTGCTCGTGTGACGATGCTCGCGGCGGGCGTGGCGCTGCTGGCGCTCGCCGACCCGCTGCCGGGCGCCGCGCAGGCCTCCCCGGTCGTCGTGTACGAGTCACCCTACGACTACGAGACCACCCGCGAGAACCTCGAACTGGCTCTGCTCGACCAGGGGCTCTCGGTGAGCGGCACGTTGCACGTGAGCGACATGCTGGCGCGCACCGGCAAGGACCTGGGCTTCCCCGAGCAGGTCTACGTCAAGGCCGAGTCGCTGGAGTTCTGCAGCGCGCTGATGTCCCAGCGCATGACCGCGCTGGACCCCGCCAACCTCGTGATCTGTCCGTTCACCATCGCGTTGTACGTGCGCGCGGACGAACCGAAGCAGGTGTACGTTGCCTTTCGCCGCCAGTTCATGCTCGACCCGGACGGCGAGGTGGCGCGCGCCGTGTTCGACCTGCTCGACACGATCGTGCGCGAGGCGATCTCCTGAACCGGGGCCTGCCCGGCGCGATCTCTCGAAAGTGATATAGAATATTAGAATATTCTGAAATACTATCTCCCCGCCTTCCAACCAACCTCCAGGGGAGTTCCCAATGATCAACAAGACCGTCGTTTCGGCGATTCTCGCGGCCGCTATTGCCGCCCCCGCGCTCGCCAGCGAGACCCAGCCCGCGCCCGAAGCCGCCGCTCCCACGACCGCCCAGGCGCCGCAGGTGCCGGCGATGCATTTCAACCTGGCGCGCCCCGAAGGCTGGGCCACCATGCTGCAGCCGGCGACGCTGGGTGCCCACCTCGACCCGGCGGCCTTCGCCAAGCACATGCAGCCCCAGCACATGATGCAGTTCGCCAACCCGGCCAACTGGATGGCCTGGACCAACCCGGCGGCCTACCAGCAGTTCTTCAACATGGCCAACTACATGCAGTGGATGAACCCGGCGGTGTACATGGCTTACGCCAACCCGGCCGCCTACGCGCGCTTCATGGACCCGGCCGCCTACGGCAATGCCTTCACGGCCGCCGGTTTCGAGCAGTGGGCGCAGCCTGCCGCCTACCAGGCGAGCGCCGACGAGATGATGGCGATGGGCCAGCAGTACATGGGCCAGGGCTTCAACCCGTTCCAGTGGTTCCAGGTCCCGGGTGCTGTCGCGCCGGGCGCCGCTGCGCCGGCGCAGTAGCGGTTGCGTTGCTCGCCGGGG
>JBFJWO010000342.1:0-5914 GCA_041623575.1 Gammaproteobacteria bacterium | reverse complement strand
CCTCGCCGCCGGAAGTCCACCAGTGCAGCACTTCGGCTTCGCCGGCCGCCCAGGCGTTCGAGGTCACCGCCGCCGCCACCAGGGCGCCGACCAGGGTCTTGGTCTGGAGCATGGTTCGTTCCTCCACGAATCGTTATAGCTATGGCGCAAGCGGCGCTGGCGGCCGCTCGCGCGACGGGGGATCGGGCACCCCGTTCGGCCCGTCAGAGTGCACGGCCGACCGGCGGTCGTCAACCCCGCCCGCGGGGCGCCGGCGAGGCCGGCGGACGGCGCTCGGGCAGGGGTCTGCACCCCGGGTCGTCCTCGCCCATGCGCCCGGAGGTGCGCCGCCCGCGGCGGCGATTCTGTCGCCGCTGTGACGTTCGCCGGCCCGGCCGCGTCTAAGTCCGGGTTACAGGTCGGCGCGTTCGGTTGTCCCGAACGGCCGCGGAGCCGCGCTCGCGGCGCCTGTCACAACGGTTTGCCGGGTCGGGCGGCGATGCGCAGGGGCTCCTGCCTGCGGTCGGCTGCAAGTGGCCGCCCATCTCGCAGCGTTCGCGTGGGCCCGGTCTCGAGAGAACGAACTGCAGGCGGGGATGGATAAATGAAACATGCTTCACGCGCCGCCACGGCGCTGCTCGGCGTGGCGCTCGTCGCCGCACCGGCGACGGTCCTGTCGAAGGACCAGTTCATCAACGTGCTCACCGGCGGCACCAGCGGGATCTACTACCCGATCGGCGTGGCGCTGACCACCGTCTACGGCAAGCACGTGGCGGATGCCAAGCCGACCGTGCAGGCGACCAAGGCCTCGGTCGAGAACCTCAACCTGCTGCAGGCGGGCCGCGGCGAGGTGGGCCTGACGCTGGGCGATGCGCTGAGCGGCGCCTGGCAGGGCAACACCGAGATGGGTTTCAAGGGCCCGTTGCAGAACCTGCGGGGCCTTAGCGCGATGTACAACAACTACATCCAGATCGTCGCCAGCGCGGATTCCGGCATCCGGACACTGGCCGATCTCAAGGGCAAGCGCATCTCGGTGGGCGCGCCGAAGTCCGGCACGGAGCTGAACGCCCGCGCGGTGCTCAAGGCCGCCGGCCTCGACTACCAGGATTTCAGCAAGGTCGAGTACCTGCCGTTCGGCGAATCGGTGGAGCTGATGAAGAACCGCCAGCTCGACGTGACCCTGCAGTCGGCGGGCCTCGGCGTGTCCTCCATCCGCGACCTGGCCACCTCCATCCCGATCGTCGTGGTGCCGATCCCGCCCGCCACGGTCGCCGCCATTGGCGACCCCGCCTACCAGGTCTCGGCGATCCCGGCCGGCACCTACGCCGGGCAGGACAGTGACGTCGCGACGGTGGCCATCACCAACTACCTCGTCACCCACTCGAAGGTGCCGGAGACCGTGGTCTACCAGATGACCCGCGCGATGTTCGAGAACCTCGACGCGCTGGTCGCGGCGCACGCGGCGGCCAAGGGGGTGTCGCTCGCCAACGCCACGGCCGGCATGCCCGTGCCCCTGCACCCGGGCGCCGAGAAGTACTACAAGGAGCAAGGGCTCATCAAGTAGCGCGACGACGGCTGCGCCGGGCTGCCGGCGCAGCCGCTTTCTTGCCCGGGTGCGACCGGGCGGGCGGATGCCCGGGTTGCCGGGCATCGGGAGGAACAGACCATGAGCGAGCCACAGAGCCACGAAGGCGCGCAGTTCGAATCGCGCCACGTGGAACCCGTCGGGGCGGCTGCGAAGATCGTGTTCTGGATCGCGGTGGCGTTCTCCGCTTTCCAGATCGTGACCGCCGCATTCAGCCCGCTGCCGAGCCTGGTCGTGCGTTCGCTGCACGTGGGGTTCCTGCTGCTGCTCACCTTCGCGCTGTTCCCGGCCCTGCGCAGCGCGCGCCCCGCCGACCGCGCCATCGGCTGGCTGCTCGGCCTGTCCGGCTTCGTGCTGGGGTTCTACCAGTGGGTCTTCGAGGCCGACCTCGTGCAGCGTGCGGGCGAGCCCACCGTCGCCGACCTCGTGGTCGGATCGCTGGTCATCGCGCTGGTGTTCGAGGCGGCGCGGCGCATCATGGGCCTGGCGCTGCCGCTGATCTGCCTGAGCTTTCTGCTGTACGCGCTGTTCGGCGAGTACCTGCCCTCCCCGCTCAACCACCGCGGCTACGCGTTCGAGCAGGTCATCGAGCAGATCGGCTTCGGCACCGAGGGCATCTACGGCATCCCGACCTACGTGTCCTCGACCTACATCTTCCTGTTCATCCTTTTCGGCACTTTCCTGGAGCAGGCCGGGATGATCCGCCTGTTCACCGATTTCGCGCTCGGCACCGTCGGGCACATGCGCGGCGGCCCGGCCAAGGTAGCCGTGATCTCCTCGGGGCTGATGGGCACCATCAACGGCTCGGGCGTAGCCAACGTGGTGACCACCGGGCAGTTCACCATCCCGCTGATGAAGAAGTTCGGCTACCGCTCGGATTTCGCCGGCGGCGTGGAGGCGACCTCCAGCATGGGCGGGCAGATCATGCCGCCGGTGATGGGCGCGGTGGCTTTCATCATGGCCGAGACGCTCAACGTGCCCTACGTCGAGGTGGTCAAGGCCGCGGTGATCCCGGCCGTGCTCTATTTCGTCACCGCGTTCTGGATGGTGCACCTCGAAGCGCACCGCGCCAACCTGCACGGGCTGCCGAAGGCCGAATGCCCGAACGCGTTCGCCGCCTTGCGCCAGAACTGGCACCTGATCCTGCCGCTGGTGGCGCTGGTGTACCTGCTGTTCAACGGTTTCACGCCGCTGTTCTCGGGCACGGTGGGGCTCGCGCTGACCGCCATCCTGATCTTCGGCAACAGCATCTCGTCGCAGTTGAAGGGCCTCATGCTGCGCACGGTCTTCTGGGTGGTTATCGGGGTGCTGTCGGCGGGCTTCTTCAAGTGGGGCGTGGGCGTGGTGTTCCTGATCATCGCCGCCCTGGTGGGGCTCAATTTCGTCGTGCACGGCGGGCGCGAGGCGCTGCGCGTGTCGTTGCGGGGCTTGAGCGAAGGCGCGCGCCACGCGCTCGGCGTGGGCGTCGCGTGCGCGCTGGTCGGCGTCATCATCGGCGTCATCACCCTGACCGGGGTGGCGACGACCTTCGCCGGTTTCATCATCCGCATCGGCGAGCACAGCCTGCTGATCAGCCTGTTGCTGACCATGCTGACCTGCCTGCTGCTCGGGATGGGCATCCCGACCATTCCGAACTACATCATCACCAGTTCGCTCGCGGCGCCCGCGCTGCTGGAACTGGGGGTGCCGCTGATCGTCTCGCACATGTTCGTGTTCTATTTCGGCATCATGGCCGACCTGACGCCGCCGGTGGCGCTGGCGGCCTTCGCCGCCTCGCCCATCGCCAAGGCTTCGGGCCTGCGCATCGGTGTGCAGGCGGTGCGTATCGCCATCGCCGGTTACGTGGTGCCGTTCATGGCCGTGTATACGCCGGCGCTGATGCTGCAGGGCGGTAACGCACTGGACGTCGCCTACGTGGTCGCCAAGGCGTTGCTGTCCATGGCGTTGTGGGGTGCGGCCACCATCGGCCACCTGCTGATACCGCTCGGCTGGTTCGATCGCACGCTGGCGGTCGCGGCCGCCTTCTCGCTGGTGATGGCGCTGCCGGCGACCGACGAGATCGGCTTCGCGCTGAGCGCGTTGTTCGCCGGTCTCGTCTGGCTGCGCGGGCGCCGGGCGCGGGTGAGTGCATGATGGCGCTGTGCCTGAGCGCGGGCGGGGCGGTGGTCACGTTGCTGCAGGCGAGTGTCTTCACGCTGGCCTGGACGCACTCGGTGGAGCGCGTGCGCTGGGAGGAGGACTGGCACGCCGGTGCCGACGGCCTGACCGTCGTCAGCGCCCGCATCCGCGGTTCCGGAGCCGGCATGGAACCGCCGCCCGGGGCCGAGTGGCGCGAAGGGTGGTGGCATTACCGCCCGGCGCTCGCGCCGCAACCGGGCCTGACGCTCGCGCTTTCGGACTACGCCGGCGACTACACCTTGTGCGCCGAAGGGACCTGCCGGACGCTCGGGGCATTGCTCGGCGAACCGCGCGGCGCCTGGCAGGTGCAGCTTTATCCCTGCCCGGGCGAATGACCATCCGGGCAGGCTTGCCGTCCACGTGATCCCGACCGGCGCCCGCCGGGGCGACGCCGACTGCCATCGCGTCCGCGACCGCGGTTTCAGGCCTCGTTCGGTTCCTCGTCGTCGTCCCTGAAGATATTCTCCGGCTCCCAGCCAAGCAGGATCTCGCTCGCCCTCATGGTGTGGGGCGGCGCGTGGATCAGGAACGCCTGCACGATCTCGTACAGGGCCCCGGGGTCGTATTCCCCCGGCTGGTTGTAGAGAGCGTGCAAGGCCTCGAGGTCGTCCCGCCAGTCGGTCAGGTGAAACGCCGCCTCTTCGCACTGCGCGCGCGCCATCCCCGTCGCCGCCTCGAGGGCGACGGCGATTCGTTGCGCCAGCTCGTTGGGTTCACTCCCGGACATCTCAGCCCGAGAGTGTAACACCGGCCCGGCGGGCCAGATCCATGATCCGGCGGATCGCCTCGTCGCGGGTCTTGCCCTTGAGCCGCTTCTTGGCAAGCCTCAGCGCTCGCTCGAGGAACGCCTTGACCTCCTTCTTCCAGTGGTTCTGGTTCGGGTCCTCCGGTGGCGACGAGCCTATCTTGTCGGCGTGTATCTCCGCCTGTGCCAGCAGCCCGTTGATCTTGTCCTGGGTACTGCCGCTGCTCATGAACACGGCGTTCTCCCACCAGCGCACGATGGCCGCCAGGTTGACGAAGGCCATCATGACCTCGACCAGCTGGATCAGCGCGTAGTACAGGGTCAGGAACAGCAGCGAGTACAGGCCGAAGCGGGCCATGCTCACGTACATCAGCGCGTAGGCACGCCCGGACGGGTCGATCATGTTAACCGGGTTGTTGCGCGCGTAGGTGTACTTGTGCAGCGACGAGGGATCGAACATCAGGCCCGCGAAGTCGTCCATGGTCAGGAAGCGTGCCGTTTCCGGGTCGAGCCAGCGCGCGCGCAGGTAGTAGAAGCCGATGTTGGCGTCGTACTGCTCGCCGGTGAACAGGAACTCGTTCAGCGTGCTGCCGGTGGAATCGGTGAGGATGCCGAACGCGTCGAACGTGTACGTGTCCGTCACCGCTTCGCTGGCGTCGCTCAGCGCCCGCGTGCTGCCGGTACCGTCGGCATGGTAGTAGCTCGTTAGCGCGCCACGGGTCTGGCTCAACAGGTCGTCGCCGATGGTGTAGCGCACCAGCAGCGCGCCGGCGCCGTCACGTTCCTCGAGCACCTGCGCGAACTCGGTATTGGTGTCCACGACAAAGCGAGTCGCGACGCCGTCCACGTTGCGCCCGACCCGGTTGCCGTGGGCGTCGTAGGTGTAGTCGATCGCGCTCGTGCCGGTGACCACGCGCACCAGGCGGCGCTCGAAATCATACACGTAGTCGGTGACCGCCACGCCGTCGTTGCTGGCGATCATGCTGCCGTTGGCGTCGTAGGCGTAGGTCTTGCCGCCGTCGTCCAGCAGTCGGTCGTTGGCGTCGTAGGTCGAGTTGGCCGCGATGCCGTCGACCGACTTCGACAGGCGGTTACCCACCGCGTCGTAGGTGTAGTCGATGACAGTGGTCACGCCCGGGACCGTGGTGACGTCTTCGCGCAACAGCCTGAACAGGGCGTCGTAGGTGTAGTCCACCGTGCGCCCGCCGTCCTCGGCGAGGCGCGTGCGATTACCCACCGGCCCGAGCGTGTAGGTGTAGCCCGAGATCGGCGTGCCGTCGGCGCGCTCGTTGACCAGCCGCGTCAGGCGGTTACGCCCGTCGTAGGTATAGCGCGCAGCGGTACCGTTGGCATGCGTCACGCTCGACCGGTTACCGACCGCGTCGTAGGTGTAGACGCTCGTCCCGCCGTCGATGTCGGTCACCGTT
>JBFJWO010000341.1:0-5919 GCA_041623575.1 Gammaproteobacteria bacterium | reverse complement strand
GCCTCGGCGAGGCGGGCGATCTTCATGAACGCCGTGACGCCGCCGCAGTTGGTCACGTCCGGTTCGGGGTAGGAGACGGCGCCGGCCGCGATCAGGGTGCGGAAATCCCACACGGAGCGCAGGTTCTCGCCGCTCGCGACGGGCACGCCGCCCTCGGCCAGCACGCGCGCGCAGCCGGCGACGTCCTCGGGGATCACCGGTTCCTCCAGCCACACCAGGTCGTAATCGCGAAAGGCGCGCGCGGCGCGGATGGCCTGCTCGGCACTCCAGCGCATGTTGGCGTCGACCATCAGCGGAAACCCCGCGCCGAGTTGGGCGCGCATGGCCGCGACGCGCTCGACGTCCTCGGCCAGGTCGTCGCGCCCGACCTTCATCTTGAGGGCGCGAAAGCCCCGGGCCAGGTTGGCCTCGGTCTGCGCGATGAGCGCCGGCAGCGGCAACAACAGGTCGATGCCGCCCGCGTAACAGGCGACCCGTGGGTCGTGACCGCCGAGCAGGCGCCACAACGCCAGGCCTGCGCGTTTCGCCTTGAGGTCCCACAGGGCCATGTCGAAGGCGGAAATCGCGAGCACGGTCGGCCCCCCGCGCCCGCCGTAGTGGGTGGCCCACCACAGGTGCTGCCACAACGCCTCGATCAGGTCCGCGTCGCGGCCCTGCACCAGCGCCGGGATCTCGTGGGTCAGGGTAGCGGCGATGGCGGCCCCGTTGTGCCCGGCGGTGTAGGTGTAACCGACGCCCTCGGCACCGTCGGCGTCGCGTACGCATACCGTGTTCAGCTCGAAATCCGGCATCGCGCCGTGGGTGGCGTCGGTCAGGGTCTCGGCCAGAGGGATGCGGTGGTAGCCGGTTTCGACCTGTTCGATCGCCGCCACGTCGCTCAGGCCGCCTCGCAGTAGGGGACGACGTACGGCCCCTCGGGGATCACCGCGACGTGCGGGTCGCCGCTGCGCTCGATGCTCGCCTGCACCGCCGCCTCGACGGACGCCACCAGGTGCACGCCCGTCAGGGCGCGCTGGGCCTCGCTGAGCCCCTCGGTGAACAGGTGGATGTGGGCGCGGCGCATGGGCTTGAGCTGCATCTCGGTCTGCCACTCGTCGACGTCGGCGAAGCGTTTCGCCAGCAGCTCGTCGAGGAACGCAGCGGGGCCGCGTTCGACCAGGCGGCGCTGGGCGTCGACGAACTCCGCCGAGCCCATCCCGCCGCTGCAGGCCGAGGCGACGATCAGGTCGGCGCCGGGCGCGAGGATGTCCATCGGCATGACCATGCCCTTGACCGTCTGGTAGTAGGTGTCGTCCAGCGGGAACCCCGCCGAGGAGGTCACCACGGTATTGAAGCGCCGGGCGACCCCGACGTGGCTCGAGTAGCGCACCCGCTCGACGGCCAGTGCGTGGCTCGCGAGCACCTCGCCGAAATTGAGGTAGGTCGGGCGGCGTTCCTCGTCGAGCACCACGTTCACCGCCCAGATCTGACCGCCCAGCATGCGCAGGATCTGCAGTTGCTCCTCGTGCAGGGGATTGGCGTCGAGGTTGCACTGCACTGCGCCGGGGTCTTCCATGAAACGCGCGCTGTGGAAGGTGCGAATGGTGTCCTGGTGAGCGATGCCGGGCGCGATCACCTTGCGCCCGCCGGAATAGCCGGCCATGAAATGCGGCTCCACCAGCCCGGTGACGATGCGCAGGTCCGCCTCGACGAAGCGCCGGTCGAGTTTTACCGGGGTGGCGCGGGTCGGGGTCGGGCCGAGATCGACGTGATCGGCGTCGTTGCGCGCGAAATGGTTGGCCACGGTGACCGTGTCCAGCACCCAGTCGTCGCCGATCAGCTCACGCAGTTCCTGCCCCTCGTTGGGCCGGTGCAGCCCGGTCGCCACCAGCACGGTGATCGCGCTCGCCGGTATGCCCGCGGCCAGCAGTTCGCGGATCAGCGGCGGCAGGATCAGCCCGTTCGGTACCGGCCGGGTGATGTCGCAGATCAGCACGCAGGCGCTGCGGCAGCCGCGGGCCGACTCGGCGAGCGGCGCTCCGCCGATCGGTGCCGCGAAGGCCTCGCTCAGCGCAGCGCGGGGGTCCGCCAGCGGATCGAGCGCACGCTTGCGCAAGACGGTCACCTCGCAACCGGGCGGCAGTCGCACCGGCAGGCTGCCGCGTGCGTAGGCGAGTTCGACCTGCATTGGACTGCTTCCTCCCGGCTGGCGGATCGATGCTGCCCGCACCATAGGCAACGGGCCCTGGGCCGTCAATCGGCACGGCCGCCCACGCACTGGTTCGCCCGGGCGCGGAGCGGATAGAATGCCCGCATGCACGTGCATCTCGACCCGCACGGTGGCGTAGCGGGAGACATGTTCGCCGCCGCGCTGCTCGACGCCTGGCCCGATCTCTTCGAACGTCTCGACGAGGCCCTGGCACGCACCGCGCTCGGCGGCGTCGTCGCGCTGGCCCGCCACCCGCACAACGACGGCATCCTGAGCGGCTCGCGCTTCGCGGTGACGCCCGCGGCCGCCGGTCACCACCACCGCAGCTACGCCGACGTCCGCCGCCTGCTCGATGCGGCGGGACTGCGCCCGCCGGTGCTGGCGCGCGCGCAGGCGATGTTCGCCCTGCTCGCCGACGCCGAGGCCGAGGTGCACGGCATCGAGCCCGCCGCAGTGCAGTTCCACGAGGTGGGCGCCTGGGACTCGCTGGCGGACGTGGTAAGCGCGGCGTGGCTGATCGACTGGGTACATGACCGGCCCGGCGGCCCGGCCAGCTGGTCGTGTGCGCCACTGCCGATCGGCGGCGGACGGGTCAGGAGCGCACACGGCGACCTGTCGGTGCCGGCTCCCGCGACGGCATTGCTGCTGCGCGGTTTCCTGTTCCATGACGACGGTCGGGCCGGCGAGCGGGTGACGCCCACCGGTGCGGCGATCCTGCGCCACCTGCAACCGGCCGCCCGGCCGCTGCCCGTGCCCATGCGCCTGGCCCGCCAGGGCACCGGTTTCGGCACCCGGGAACTCGCGGGCATGAGCAACGTGCTGCGCGTGCTGGTGTTCGAGACGCCGGCCGGGACGGTGCTCGAGGAGACGCTGGAGCAGGTGAGCTTCGAAGTCGACGACCAGTCGCCGGAGGACCTGGCGGTCGCCGTCGAGCGGTTGCGCGAGCGCGCCGGCGTGCTGGAAGTGATCCAGGTCCCGGTGCAGGCCAAGAAGGGCCGGCTGGCCGTGCAGGTGCAGTTGCTGTGCCGCCCGCAAGCCGCGCCCGACGTGGTCGCCGCCTGTTTCGACGAGACCACCACGCTCGGCCTGCGTTGCCAGGCGGTGCAGCGGGTATCGCTCGCACGCGAGAGCTACGAAGCGCAGAGCGGCGCCGAGCGGCTGCGGGTCAAGCAGGCCCGGCGCCCCGGCGGTGCGGTGACCCGCAAGGTGGAAATGGACGACCTCGCCGGAGTCGACGGCGGGCACGCGGCGCGCGAGACCGTGCGCCGCGAAGTCGAAGCCCGGCCGTGCGCCGGCGCCGCGGAGACCGACGATGCCTGAACCGGCGCAGCGCGCGGCATTGCAGGAGGTGCTGGCCGGCATCGGCGATCTCGCGGTCGCGGTCAGCGGCGGTGTCGACAGCATGACCCTGGCCGTGCTCGCCCATCGCACCGCGCCAGAGCGTGCACGCATCTATCACGCCGTGTCCCCGGCCGTCCCGCCGCAGGCCACCGAGCGCGTGCGCACCTACGCCGGTCGCGAGGGGTGGCGACTGCAGGTGCTCGACGCCGGTGAGTTCGCCGACCCGCGCTACCGCGCCAACCCGGCGAACCGGTGCTTTTTCTGCAAGACCAACCTCTACGACAGCATGAGCCGCGCGCTCGGCCCGGCGCCGGGCGTGGTGCTGCTCTCGGGCACCAACCTCGACGACCTCGGCGACTATCGCCCGGGGTTGCGTGCCGCCGAGCGCCACGCGGTCCGCCACCCTTACGTCGAGGCCGGCATCGACAAGCAGGCGGTGCGGGCGATCGCGCGCGAACTCGGTCTGCACGACCTCGCGGAGTTGCCGGCCGCGCCGTGCCTGTCGAGCCGCGTCGAGACCGGCATCGCGATAGACCCGGCCGCGCTGGCCGCCGTCAACGACGTCGAACGCCTGGTGGGCGCCGCGCTGGCGGTTCGCACGGTGCGCTGCCGTATTCGCCACTCCGGCGTCGTGATCGAACTCGACGCGGCGGCGCTCGCGGCAGTGCAGGCGCAACCCGACCCGGTGCTGCTGGGCGACATCGCCCAACGCCTCGCCGAGGCCGGACTGGCGCGCGACGTCGAGTTCGCGCCCTATCGCATGGGCAGCGCGTTCCTGCACGCCACGCGCCCGGGCTGAGAAACTTGACCGACGCCGCCTACACGCCCGACCACGAGCGCGGCGCCCGCATCGGCCTCGACGAGGCGGTGTTCTGCGGCTCCAAGAGCGTGCCCCAGATCAGCGCGATCCTGGAGCGTGAGTCCGCGCGCGGCGGGCGGTTGCTGCTCACCCGCCTCGACGCGGCGCGTTTCGAGGCGCTGGCGCCCCACGCCCGCGCGGCGCTGGACTACGATCCCGAGTCGGCGACCGCGGTCCTCGGCGGGTGGCCGGAGGTCGCGGCCAGCGGCCGGGTGGCGGTGATCAGCGCCGGTACCTCGGATCTCGGCACGGCGCGCGAAGCCGTGCGTACGCTACGCCTGCGCGGGGAGCAGGCGCTCGAGGTCCACGACGTCGGCGTCGCGGGCCTGTGGCGCGTGATGAAACGCATCGAGGAACTGCGCACCTACCCCGTGCTCATCGTCACGGCGGGCATGGATGCGGCGCTTCCCAGCGTCCTCGGCGGGTTGCTGCCGGGGGTAATCATCGCGGTGCCGACCTCCGCGGGCTACGGGGTGGCCGCCGGTGGCGAAACCGCCCTGCGCGCCATGCTCGCGAGCTGCGCGCCGGGCGTGTGCGTGATGAACATCGACAACGGCTACGGCGCGGCCTGTGCCGCCCTGCGGGTGCTCGCTCAGCTCCCCTGAGCGCGCTCACTGTCCATAATTATTTTTTATTTAACAGCCAGTTAAAGAACATAGATGATCCGGTTTCGATGCGCGTGACGAACGGCTGGAACACGGCGTGGCGTGCTCAGAAACGGAACCCCAGGTGCACCAGGTTTGCCGAGCCACCGTGCTCCACGGCCGCCAGGCCGGCCAGGAAGTTGCCCCAGAAATGGATGGCTACGCCCTCGCCGATGGCGTAGCCGTTGCGCTGCTGCAGGTAGCCGGCGTAGGCGCCGAAGGCCAGGGCCTCGAGCGCGCTGGCCTGGTTGCCCTGGTTCAGGTGCCCGGCGGCAAACACGCCCGAGGACAGCGCGAGCCCCGTCCAGCGGCCGAAGCGGTGGCTGAAGTCGTTGTTCAGGAAGCCGCGGAAGAACGCCTCCTCGGCCACCGCCGGGCCCATCCCCAGGCCGACGGTGTGGAACAACTTGATCTCGGTCTCGTTGACGTCCTCGGCGTAGCGCACCTCGTAGAAGTCGTCGTCGCGATCGCCCTCCTCGATGTCGGCGATCTGGGCGGCGACCACCAGCAACGGGATGAAGGTGGTCGGCCTCGCCAGGTACTCGAGGCGAAACGGCGCCAGCAGCAGGTCGGTAAAGCTCTCCCGCGGCGCCGGGGTGGTGTAACCGTCGTTGTCGTCGGCCTGCCGGGCATCGCGATAGGCCGCGTACGAGGAATAGAAGGCGACATCGGTGGCAGCCAGCGCGAAGACGTTGAACTTGAGCGTGCTGTCGTTGTAGAAGTCGATCTCGCGCTCGTCGTCGATGCGCTCCTCGACGGTGAGAAAATCGTCCTGCTGGTAGTAGTGCGCCGCCGCCAGCACCGAGGTGCCCCACAACGAGGCGTGCAGCAGGGCGTCGCCGCGGTTGTCCTGCAGGTACTGCCCGCCGCCCGGCAGCAGCAGGCTT
>JBFJWO010000340.1:0-5931 GCA_041623575.1 Gammaproteobacteria bacterium | reverse complement strand
CACCGCCACCGCCGACCCGCACACGCGCGAGGACATCGTCGAGGTATTGGGGCTGGGCGACGCCGCGCGACACGTCTCGAGCTTCGATCGCCCGAACATCCGCTACACGGTGCTGGAGAAGCAACGCCCGGCCGAGCAACTCGCGCGGTTCCTGGCCGGGCGCCGGGACGAGTCCGGCATCGTCTACGCCCAGAGCCGCAAACGCACCGAGGAAGTGGCGGCGAGGCTTGCCGGCGAAGGCTTTACCGCGCGCGCCTACCACGCGGGGCTGGATGCCCGCACGCGCGTCGAGGTCCAGGAGGCTTTTCAGCACGACGACCTGCAGATCGTCGTCGCGACCGTCGCTTTCGGCATGGGCATCGACAAGCCCAACGTGCGCTTCGTCGTGCACTACGACATGCCCCGCCACATCGAGGGCTACTACCAGGAGACCGGTCGCGCCGGGCGCGACGGCCTGCCGGCCGAGGCGCTGCTGCTGCACGGCGCGCAGGACGCGGTGCTCGCCCGACGCCTGATCGAGCAGTCCGGCAACGAGACCCAGCAGCGCATCGAACTGCACAAGCTGAACGCGATGGTGGCCCTGGCGCAGGCCGACAGCTGCCGCCGACGCGTGCTGCTCAATTATTTCGGCGAGACGCTGCCGGCGGACTGCGGCAACTGCGATCGCTGCCTGAACCCGGTGGAGCACTACGACGCTACGCAAGACGCGCGTAAGGCGCTTTCGTGCGTGTACCGGTTGCACCAGCGCTTCGGCGCGCGCTACGTGGCGGACGTGCTGCGGGGCGCCGACACGGAGCGCATCCGCCAGTTCGGCCACGACCGGCTGTCGACCTACGGGATCGGCGCCGGGCGCAGCACCGAGGAGTGGCTCGCCATCATCCGTCAACTGGTGCACCGCGGCTACCTGGTGCAGGACATCGCCAACTATTCGGTGTTGCGTCTGACCGAAGCCGCGCGCCCGTTGTTGCGCGGCGAAGAGCAGTTGCAGCTCGCGCGCCCGCGAACGCCGGAACGCTCGAGCGCCCGGCGCGGGCGCAAGAACGCCCCGCCGGCCGGCCCGCACGACGCCGCGTTGTTCGAACGCCTGCGCGCGCTGCGCAAGCGCCTGGCCGACGCGCAGGGCGTGCCGCCGTACGTGGTCTTCTCCGACGCGACGCTGCAGGAGATGGCGGCGCTGGTGCCGGGCGATCACGCCGCGCTGCTCGAAGTCAACGGCGTCGGCCAGCACAAGCTCACCCGCTACGGGGACGAGTTCCTCGCCGAGATCCGCGCCCACCTCGGCGGCGCGTGATCCTTGCCCGCAGGCGCCGGGGCGGCTATGTTGGACGTCCCCAACCACCGCGAGCACAGTGACCGTGCCATTCCGTCGTACCCGAATCGTCGCCACCCTGGGCCCGGCCAGCAGCAGCCCCGAAATGATCCGCAAGCTCGCGGCGGCCGGCGTCAACGTGTTCCGGCTGAACTTCTCCCACGGCGAAGCCGCCACCCATCGCGAGAACGTGCAGACCATCCGCGCACTCGGCGACGAGCTGGGCCGCCCGCTCGGCATCCTGCAGGACCTGCAGGGGCCGAAGATCCGGGTCGGCACGTTCGCCGACGGCAAGGTGACCCTCGACCCCGGCGACAGCTTCACGCTGAACTGCGATGACCACAGCCCCGGCGACGCCTCGCGCGTGGGGATCAGCTACCGCGGCCTGTGGGAGGACGTCAAGCGAGGCGACATCCTGCTGCTCGACGACGGGCGCCTGTCGCTCGAGGTCGAAACCGTCAGGGATCACGACATCCACACGCGCGTGGTGCTCGGCGGCGCGCTCACCAACAACAAGGGCGTCAACATCCCGGGATCGCGGCTCAGCATCCCGGCGCTCACCGACAAGGACATCGAGGACCTGGGTCTCGGCGCCGAACTGGACGTCGACTGGGTGGCGATGAGCTTCGTGCGCAGCCGTGACGACCTGCTGCTGGCGCGCCACTACCTGAACCGCGCCGGATCGCAGGCGAAGCTGATGGCCAAGATCGAGAAGCCGGCCGCGGTGGACAACTTCGACGAGATCCTGCGCGAGGTCGACGGAGTGATGGTGGCGCGCGGGGACCTCGGGGTGGAACTGTCCTCGGAGGACGTGCCCAACGTGCAGAAGCGCCTGATCCGCGCCGCGCAGGCCGCGGGCAAGCCGGTGGTCACGGCCACCCAGATGCTGGAGACCATGGTCTCCAGCCCGCGCCCCACCCGTGCCGAGGCGAGCGACGTGGCCAACGCCATCCACGACGGGACCGACGCGGTGATGTTGTCGGCGGAAACCGCGGTGGGCAAGTACGCCGAGGAAGCGGTGCTCATGATGGACCGCATCGCGCGCTCGGTGGAAGCCGACGCCGAGTACCAGCGAACGCTGCGCGAGCGTCACCCGCCGCCGCAGGAGACCATCGCCGACTCGGTGGCGCTCGGCGCCTGCCAGATGGCACACAACCTCTCGGCGAAGGTCATCGTGACGCTGAGCATGAGCGGCACGACGGCGCTGCGCGTATCGCGCAACCGCTTCGAGATCCCGGTGATCGCGATCTCGCCGAAGCCGCGCACCTGCCGGCAGCTGTGCATGTCCTGGGGCGTGCGCCCGATCGTGGGCGACCAGATCCACTCCACCGACGACATGGTGCTGGTCGCCAACCGCTGGATCCTGGAGACCGGCCTGGCCGCGGTCGACGACCTCTACGTGATCACCGCCGGCGTGCCGTTCGGGGTCCGCGGTACGACCAACCTGATCTGGGTGGAGACCGTTCGCTGAAAGCCCGTGCGTGCCTAGCCCGGCGCGGCCGGGGTGTGCCGCAGACCATCCAGCGCCTTGCGGAACTCCGCGAGGGAGTGCATCACCCGGGCATCGATCCGCTCCAGCGCCTGTCCGTAAGCGGCCGCCGCACCGCCGCCGACCAGCACCGGCATCTCCGGCCCGAGGTAGCGACGCAATGCCGCCAGTTCGTCGGGCAGGTGCGGGTCGTCGGCCGGGTACACGATACTCAGCACCACCGCCCGCACCTCGTGGGCCAGCGCCGAGTAGGCGATCTCCTCGGCCGGCGTGTTGGCGCCGAGGTACAAGGGACGCCAGCCGCCGGCCGCGGCATCGACCGCCGCGATCAGGGCGCCGAGTTCGTGCACCTGGGCGCTGGGGGTGGTGACCAGCAGCCACGGGTCGTTCGCCCCGCCGCCGCCGCCGCCCTGCGCCAGCGGACCGAGAAACGAGCGCAGCACCGCCGAAGCCAGGTGCTCGTTTGCGATGCGCAGGGTGCCGCTGCGGCACCCGTCGCCGGTGTGCGCCATCAACGGCCCCACGACCTGCTCGAGCAGGGCCGGCAGCCCGAGCGCGACCCGCGCGCGCCCCAGCACCGAAGCCAGGGCCACGGGATCGAGGCCGTGCACCGCGTCCACGCAGGCCTGCAGGTGCTGACCTGCGTCACCCGCCGCACGCCGCCCCCGGACGGCGGCCGGCGCACCCCCGTCCTCGCGGACCAGCTCGTCGAGCGTCTCGCGTTCGAACCGTGCGATGTCGCCGATCCGCCGCCCGGCGCTGACCGCCTGGCGTAACAACCGCAGCCGCTCGACCTGCGCATCGCTGTACAGGCGCCGCCCGGTCGGTGACCGAGTCGGTGCCACCGCGCCGTAGCGCCGCTCCCACGCACGGATGGCGTGCGCGGTCAGGCCGGTGCGCAATGCCACCACCTGGATCGGGTGTTTCGGGGTCTGTTCGTCGCTGTCACGCACGTCCGACATGCGCAGATTATATGTCAAACAACTTTCGATGTTAGGACCGACACAGCCTCGACAGCAAGAAAACGGTACAGTGCCTGGCCCGTACGAAGCTGCGCACCCTCCCGGCGGTGCACCCGACAACCCCGCAGCGCCGTGCGCCCCGCCCGGAAACGGCCTGCTAAGATGCCGCGAAAACGCCCGGAGACCCGCATGAGCACGCCCTCGCCAACTGCCACCGACGAACTGCCCGACGGCGCGGGCTACCTCGCCAGCCTGGACGACGGCCGCGAAGTCTGGTTCCACGGCGAGCGCGTGCCCAAGGTCACGACCCACCCCGCGTTTCGCAACGCGGCGCGCTCGATCGCCCAGCTGTACGACGCCCTGCACGACCCCCGGCTGGCGCCGAGCCTGACCCGCACCGACCGCTTCGGCACGCGCACGCACGCCTTTTTCGCGCCTGCCTACGACGCCGCGGACCTGCTCGCCTCGCGCGAGGCGATCGCTGTCTGGCAACGCCTGACCTACGGCTGGATGGGCCGCACGCCGGACTACAAGGCCGCGTTCATGGCGCAACTCGCCGAAGGTCACGGGTTCTACGGGGAGTACGCCGACAACGCGCTCGCCTGGTACCACCGCGCCGCGCGCAGTTGCCTGTTCATGAACCACGTGCTGATCGATCCGCCGGTGGACCGCCACCTGCCGCGCATCGACGTACGCGACGTGTACGTCAGCGTGGAACGCGACGACGACCGCGGCATCTACGTGAGCGGCGCGAAGATGGTTGCCACGGGGTCGGCGCTTACGCACGCCACGTTCGTGGCCGTCAACAGCGGCACCGCGGCACGCATGCAGGCGCAGCGCGACGAAGACATGGCGCTGGTGTTCATCACCGCCATGAACGGCCCGGGCGTCAAGCTGCTCTCGCGCCCCTCCTACGAATTGCGCGCCGCCAGCCCGTTCGAGGCGCCGCTGGCCGCGCGCTTCGACGAGAACGACGCGGTGATCGTGTTCGAGGACGCGTTCGTGCCGTGGGAGAACGTCCTGGTGTACCGCGACGTGGAGCGCGCCAGAGGGTTTTACGCCGAATCGGGCTTCTTCAACCGCTTCAACCTGCAATCGGCCGTGCGCCTGTCCGTCAAGCTGGAGTTCTGCGCCGGGTTGCTCGAGCGGGGCCTGGCGGCCACCGGGACGGCGGAGTTCCGCGGCGTGCAGGCGGCGCTGGGGGAGTTGATCGCCATGCGCGACCTGCTGTGGGCGCTGACCACGGCGATGGTCAGCGACCCGGAACCCGGGATCGGCAACTCGGTCGTGCCGCGGCTGCAGACCGCGGCGGCGACCCGGCTGTACATGACCAACGCCTGGCACCGGGTGCGCGAGATCTTCGAATGCACGCTCGCCGGTGCGCCCATCTACACCGTCTCCGGCGTCGAGGACCTGCGCCACGCGGAACTCGCCCCGGTGCTGGAACGCTACTTCCGTGGCACCGGCCTTGCCGCCGGCGATCGCATCAAGCTGTTCAAGCTGATCTGGGACGCGCTGTACTCGGAGTTCGCCGGGCGCCACGCGCTCTACGAACGCAACTACGCGGGCAACCAGGACCAGCAACGGCTCGACGCCCTGCGCTGGTCACAGGCGCGCGGCGACACGCAGCGCTACGCCGAACTCGTGCAGGCCTGCCTCGACGACTACGATGCCGACGGCTGGCGGGCGCCGCACCTGCGCGCGGATTGAAACGGACCCGTGGCCCTACTTCGAATCGCCCGGCAGGCGCACCGGCACGTGCCCCACCTTGGCGACACTGAGCTCCGCGAGGTCCCGCTGGTAGCCGGCCAACCGGGCGATCGCGTGCTGGCGCTGGCGCGCGTTCAGGACCTTGTCCATCTCCAGCAACATCGCGCGCGAGTCGGCACGGAAACGCTCCCGTAGCGCCGCGTACTGCGGGTCGTGCGCGTGACGATCGCGCTCGATCCATTGCGCGTGCAGCCACGCCTCGATGGCTTCGGCCCCGGGACGGCGCCGCAGTAGCGCCAGGAAATCCTCGTGGCGACGTTCACGGTACGCAAGCCACTGCCCGTAGGTGTCGGGCAACGCGTAGCTCAGCTCCCGCAGGCGCGCGATCTGCCGGTCGTCGAAGTCGTCGAACCAGTCCTCGAGGTTGTCGAGCAAGCGCTCGAAGCGGCGTTCGCGCCGCT
>JBFJWO010000339.1:0-5933 GCA_041623575.1 Gammaproteobacteria bacterium | reverse complement strand
GCGCCGAGCGCATCGATCTTGCGTTGCAGGTGCCAGCAGAACCAGCCACGGTACTTTTCCTGCAGCACGGGGTCGCGCCAGTCCTTGCCCGTGATCGTGCCGCGGCACTGCTCGCTCCCGCAGTGGCAGGTCATCGCGTAGTCGAGGTCGTCGGTGGTCGCCCAGTCGTGGGTCAACTCCTCGCCGCGCGCGATGTCGCGCATGGCGACGAACACGACCTGGCCCTGGATCGCGATGTTGGGATCGCAGGAGTGGTTGGTGTAGAGCATGCTGCCGTCGCGCTGCTCCTGCGCCGCCGGTGCCACGAACAGGTCTTCGGCGATCTGGATCTCGGCCGGCCCCAGGTCGTGTTCGAGCGCCGCCCATTGCCGGCGCTCGAACACGTACCCGCCCTTGACCGCCACGATCTCACCTTGCGCGATGGCCTGTTTGGCAAACAGCCCCTTGCCGTGGATCGGACTGTCCCGCACCTCGGTGCTGGGCGAGCGGTAGCTCAGCGCCGGCATCGCCGCGACTCGGCGCCTACTCGAGCACCGGCGTGCGCTTGGCCGAGGAGACGAAGATCACCGCGTCGGTGACCGCCACCACGTCGTGCTCCTCGCCCGCTTCGGTGAACAGGTAGTCGCCGGCCTCCAACGGCTCGCCGCCGATGATCACCGAACCGGTGAGCACCACGACTTCCTCGCCGCCTTCGTGAGCGTGGCGCGGAAACCGCGACCCGCCGGCCAGGCGCACCACCGACGAGCGCCCGCCGTCGTCGTTGTGGCGAAACAGGCAGCGATCGATTCCCGCGTAGTCCGACGCGACCCACTCGCGCCGGCGTGACTTGTTGACCAGCATTTTCCCCTCCCCGCTCGCCGGCGTAGTGCTCAGCCGTCGAAGGCGCGCTGCAACGCGTCGACGTCGAGTTTCTTCATGCCGAGCAACGCGGTCATGGCCCGCTCGGCCCCGCCCTGGTCCCGACCGGTGAACATGTCCTTAGCGCTTTCGGCACCACCTGCCACGACAGGCCGAACTTGTCCTTCAGCCAGCCGCATTGCTGCGCCGCCGGGTCACCGCCCTCGGACAGCGCTCGCCAGTAGTAGTCGATTTCGCGCTGGTCGGCGCACTCGACCTCGAGCGAGACGGCTTCGCTGAAGCGAAAATGCGGGCCGCCGTTCAAGGCGGTGATCTGCAACCCGGCGAGACGGAAGGACACGGTCATGACGCTCCCGGCGGGGCGGCCGTGGATCTCGAAGCCGGCCTCGCCGTAACGGGTCACCGTGTCGATGCCGGAATCGTCGAAGATGCCGGTGTAGAACCTGGCGGCGGCCTCGGCCTGGTCGTCGAACCACAGGCAGGGCGTAACCCGCTGGCCGAGTTTCATCGCTTTCGCTCCGTCGCCGGTCGGCCCGGCGCTGATGATGCGCCAGTCGTTGTCGGCCGACGTGGTGCGCCGTGACCCGGTCGGCCGGTCATCGGCAGGCGCACTGCCGCCGGCTCGCGGGCCGGCACGCGCGCTCGGCGCCGAAGCCGGTATTGTCCGACAATCGCCCACGGCCCGCCAGCGCACACCGTCAGCGCCGGGCGAACCGCAGATGCGTGACGTTCGCCGCGGCGACGGTGCGCACCAGTTCGAGCCCGTGCAGATCGTCGCCCGTCCCTTCGAACAGACGCTCGCCGCGCACCGAGCAGGGACCAGGTGGAGTTCCGTTTCGTCGACCAGCCCGGCGCCGAGGTACTGGCGCGCGATGCTGGCTCCGCCGGCGAGCGAGACGTCCCGGCCGGCGGCGGCCCGGCGCGCCTGCGCGAGCGCCGCTTCGATCCCGTCGGTGACGAACGTGAACGTCGTGCCGCCTTGCAGGTGCAGCGGGGCGCGGGCATGGTGCGTAACGACGAACACCGGGTGGTGGAACGGCGGGTCGTCGCCCCACCAGCCGTTCCACGGTTGGCGTCCGTCCCACGGACCCGGGTGGCCGCCGAACATGTTGCGGCCCATCAGCGTGGCGCCGACGCCGGCCACGGACTCCTCGACAACGCGCGAGCTTGCGTTGACCTCCCCGCCTTCGAGGCCGTGCAACGCCCGCCAGGCGGCCAGAGGGAACGCCCATTCGTGCAAGCGCATGCCGCCGATCCCCAGCGGGTCGCGCACGCTCTGCCCGGGGCCGGCGACGAAACCGTCGAGGGACAGCGACAACTTCAATCGCAACCTGGCCATCCCGCCCTCCCGCGCAGGGTGCGCTCGCCAGCGGACCGCGATTCGGCAGGGAGCGCCGCCATCGCCTGCCGTGAATGTTTTACGTCCCGGGTGCTAGGCACCCCCGGCGTCGCCTCCGCGTTTGCGCCGGCGCCGGCAGGCGTGGCACTCGACCGCCCGTGCATCGATGTGGCCACCGGCTTGCTCGTAATACCACTTCTGGTCCGTTGCCTTCCAGATCTCGTGCTTGCCACAGGTTCGACAGGTGAACGGCCGATCGAGATAGAACTCCGGCAGCGCCCCGTAGGTGTTGACGTGGCCCAGCCTGGCCGGGTCCGCGGGTACTGCGGTGGGGTGCGTGCGCTGTTGCTCCGGGTGCAGGCTGCGAATCCGCTCGGCTTCACGAAGTTCCTTCGCGGTGGGATCGCGCCCGGTGCCGCCGCGTCGTTTGCGTCCCGCGCCCATCGCTCGTCAGTGGGCGCGGCTGCGACGGCTCACAGCCGCAAACCGCGCCGGACCTCTCGCCGCATCCGCCACGGCCATCAGTCCTCGAGCGCCCGGCGCACGGCCGCGCGCGCCAGCAAACGCGTCGAGTCGAGCACCGGCAGCGCCGAGTTGCCCTCGCCGATGACCAGCGGGATCTCCGTGCAGCCGAGCACCACGGCGTCGCAACCGCGGCCCTTCAGCCGCTCGATCAGTTGCTCGAGCCAGGCGACGCTGGAACGTTCGAAACGTCCGTACACCAGTTCGTCCATGATGATGCGGTCGGTCTCGGCGCATTCGGCCGCGTTGGGGCGCACGTACTGCAGGTCGCGAGCGGTGAGTTTCTCCGGGTAGACCTCGCTGCGCACGAGCCAGCGGGTGCCGGTGATGCCGAGCTTGCGATAGCCGCGGGCCACCGCCTCGGCCGCGACGACCTCGGCGATGTGCAACCAGGGCCTCGGCGAGCGCGGCGCCACGTAGGCAAACGCCTGGTGAATGGTGTTGTCCGGGCAGATCAGGAAGTCCGCGCCCATGGCCGAAAGCTTGCCGGCCGACGCCAGCATCAGTTCCCCGACACCTTCCAGGTCACCGTGCTCCAGGCACTGCACGTAGTCCGAGAGCGGCGGCGTGTGCATCGACACTTCGGGATGCGCGTGCGGGCCGAGCAGCCGCGAGCCTTCGGCGCAGATCGTGCGGTAGCACAGCGCCGCACCTTCGGCGGAGCAGGCTACGATACCGATGTGAGGAAACACGCCTGCCCCCTTGGGTCGAGTTCGACGGGCAACGCCGGGCACGCGCCGCCCCGGGATGCCCGGCGACCGGCGCTCATGCGCCAATGCACCGCAGGCCACCCGGCCTGCCGCGACTGACCCGGCGGTCGGTCGGGCCCGCGAACGTTCTAGAAACCACCGACGACCTCGCCGCGCCAGCCGCCATCGGCGCCGGCGCGCCGCCCGACGACCATCGCCGGGGTCGCCGAGTCGGCACGAGCGACCAGCGCCCCGCGCTCGTCCCAGATCGCGCTGCCGCCCCCGGACTGCGCCCCGCCGGAGAATCCGGCGTAGTTCGCCGTCAGGGTCGCCATCGCGTGACGCGCAGCGTAACGTTCCATGTCGAGCGCGTGCGGCGCGTACTCATCGGCCGTCTTCATGATACCCGCCACGTACAACCCGGCGCCCTGCGCGGCGGCCGCCGCCGGGTGCGACGGCCGAGCGGTGTCGGCGCAGATCGCGATGCCCGTGACAACCCCGCTGACCGTCGTCACGCAGCCCTCGCTGCCCGGCGCGAAGTAGCCGCTCTCGCTCTCGTGCACGTGGACTTTCGCGTAACAGACGGTCTCGCCCGCCGACAGCAGGAAGGCGCCGAGCCAGGGCTTGGCCGTGCCGGACGCCCAGGGACAGCCGACGAGCACGTGCATCGCGTGCCGCCGCGCGGCCGCCCGCAGCGGTTCGATCCGCGCGTCGTCCGGGCGCAGGGAAAACGCCGGGGCGAGGTCGAGTTCGTAGCCCGTCAGCGACAGTTCCGGGAACACCAGCAGGTCCGCCCCGGCGCGGGCGGCCGTCTCGACGAAACGCAGGTGCGTGGCGACGTTCGCCGCGAGATCGCCTCTTGCCGACGGCGATTGCGCCGCGGCCACGGTGATGGGTTTCACCGCCGACTCCGGCGCCCCGCGGGCGCGGGGCGCGCGGGCGGTCCGGGAAGCTTCCAGGCGCCGGCCGGTTCATCGACGTACTTCCAGGTATCGGCGCCGTCGAAGGTTCTCACCCGGATGCCCGCGATCGTCTCGGCAGCAAACATGCGCGCATTGACGGCAATGGTTCGTTCCCCCTCGGCCCGTTCGTTGCTCTCGTAGTGGGTCAGGCAACCGCACGTGCTGCAGTGAAAGAACGTCAGGGTCCTGCCGTTCCAGGCATAGCCGGACAACGCGCCGGGTTCGGCTGCCACGCGGGCCGTCCTGGGCGAGCAGTACGCCCACAGGGCACCGTAGCGGCGGCAGACCGAGCAGGTGCACTGCGTCAGCGACCGCGGTCGTCGGGCGACCTCGATCTGCACCGCACCGCAGTGACACGATGCGCTCAGCACGGTCGTCGCCCCCGCGCCGCCAGGCGCGCCGCCCTGGTCCGCGAGCCGCCTTCAACCGCAGACATCCAGGATGTCCTCCACCGTCGCCTCGGCGATCGACCCGTCTTCACCTACCCAGAAAGCCTCGCTGCCACCGCGCCGCCCCAGGCCGAGAAACATCGGCTCATCGGAACGCACCCGTACCAGCAACCGGCCGTCGTCGGCGCGGTCCACGCAAGTAGTGAACTCGACTTTACGCCCGAGGACTTCCGCAACCTCCGTGCGTTCCGGCGGCAGCGCCGCCAGGCGTCGCCGCGGCTCGCCTCGAAGCGCCGCGAGGCGGCGGGCCCGTTCGGCGCGCACGGCCCCGTCCAGGTCAGCGCGGGGCGGCTTCATCGCGGCGTCGTTTTCCGATCGCCTTGCGGGCAGCGCACCTCGACCGGCATGCCGTCCTTCAGCGCAAAGACCTCGCGACACCGCCGGAGGTTCACGTCGACGTCTCGGACCGCGTCGTCAGGTGCGAAGAACGCCTCGGCGAAGCCGCCCAAGCCGGTCCCGTTCCGGTCTGCTTCGTCGCAGGTCAACGCGCCGGTGGCGACGGCATCACCCACGCTGGCGAGGCCGCAAAGACCAGCAGCGCCAGGACACGAACGATCTTCATTGCGGACCAGGGCCCGGGCAGTCGGCCCGATCGGTGAGCATCGCCTCGCGCGTTGCGCCTTGCGCGCGCCCGGCGCGATGGGAAGCAGCGCCCCCCGCATGCCCGCCGTGCTCAGTGCGCGGCCGCCGCGCGTTTGGCGCGCCGCAGGGCTTCGAGCGCGAGCGCGAGGCCCTCGGCGAAACGCTGCTGCGCCGAATCCATCGCTCGCTCGTCGCCTTCGGCGCTCACCACGCTCTCGAACAACGCCGCGTAGAGTTTCGCGACCTGCGCGGCGTACGCCCTGTCGAGAATGGCCTCGGTCGACTCCATCGGTTTTCTCCCGGTATCGTTGGCGCCCGGCCGGGCGCGTCGCTCAGGCTGGCGAACCCAGCAGCAGGTGCGGCGGCGGCATGCGCACCGTGGCCTTGCCGCGCAACGCCGCCGGCCATTCGGTTTCGGGCACGTCGCCGGACTCGCTCGCCACGTAGAGCGCGGCGAACTCGAGCACCGCGCCGGCGTCGGCGGCGTCCAGGCGGCTGAAGCGCAGGTTGTACTTGCGCTCGCCGCGAAAGG
>JBFJWO010000338.1:0-5964 GCA_041623575.1 Gammaproteobacteria bacterium | reverse complement strand
GCTCTCCAGCAACAGCCCCGTGGCTTCGCGAAACAGTGCATGGTCGTCGACGATAAGGACGTGCAAGAGCATCTCCGCGGTGCTTGGCGGGAATACGCGCTGCCGAGAAACGGCGCTCGCTCGGGCGTGCGCACCCGCTGCACCTCGAAAACCGGCGCGCGGGCACAGCCGGCACGGCGCGGCTTTCAGCCGTCCCCTGGCTCGACTCCCCGGGAAGTACGCAACCCCGAATCGGCGCAGGCGCGCGCAGGTCGTGCCGCGCCCCGGGCGGGCGAGCACCGGCATGCGCCCGCCGTCAGCGATCGAGAATACCGCAATCGGCAATGGGCTGAAAGCGCGCACGGCCGGCGACGCACCCCGGACCCTCGTGGCAACTATCGGTTTTGGCTAAAGTTTTACCCGCTGCCGCCCCTATTAGGAACAGAGCGGGGGGCCGTGCCGCGCCGCCCGGCGCACTGAGTGCCCGACAGTGAAGATCAGCTTCGAGGTTCCCCTCATGCGCGTTCCCGGCCGCGCCGCGCCCGGCCACGCCGGCGGCGCGCCCTCAGGGTAGGTGGAGCGCCCGGTTGCGCCTTCTGTTCGCCTTGCACTGGTTGCCGGGACTGCGCGACCTGCTGCGTCGCGCGCGCAGCGAGTCGCCCGGGGATCGGCAACTGATGCGCGCCCTGCTCGCGCTGGTCTATGCCCAATCCGGAACGGCCGCCGGTGCCACGCTGATCTGCAGCGGCTTCGTCGTCGCCCTGTTCCGGCACGAGCTGGGCACCTGGGGATTGCTCGCCTGGTTGTCGGCGTCGACGCTGGTGCTGGCCCATCGCCTGCGCACCACGCGGCGCTTTCGTAACGCCTACGCCAGCCGCAGCCCTGATTACTGGCTCGGCTACATTCACCTCTCGGTGCTGCTCTCGGGCAGCATCTGGGGCGCATTGTTCGCCCACCTGATCGGCGTCGCCGGACCCTCGGAGCTGGCCATGGTCGTGCTCCTGCTGTGCATGCTGGCGGCAGGGGCCACGCTCGCCTACGCGCAACTGCTGTCCGTACTGGTGTGCTACACGGTGCCGTTGAGCCTGCCGGGCCTGCTGGCCCTGAGCGGCGGGTTCGACACCACCCGGTGGGTGGTGGCGGCCGGTATCCTGGTGTGGTTCGGCTTCATGGCGCGGGGCGCGCGGCGCCTCAACGCGTTCATCGTGCGCTACATCGACTACCAGCACGAGAACCTGGCCTTGACCGCCAACCTCGAACGCGAGAAATCCCAGGTGCTGGCCCTGAACGACGAACTGCAGGAGATGATCGGCACGCTGGTGCTGACGCGCTCGACGCTGCGTCGGCAGAAGGACAAGGCCGAAGAGCTGTCGGCGCAACTGATGCTGCTGTCCGCGCGCGACAGCCTGACGGGCCTGGCGAACCGGCGGGAGTTCGACCGCGTGCTCGCCGGCGAATGGCAGCGGGCGCGCCGCGCCGGCCACGCGTTGACGGTCGTGCTGATCGACGTCGACTTCTTCAAGAACTACAACGACACCTACGGGCACCCGGCCGGCGACAACTGCCTGCGCCAGGTCGCGCGCGTCATCAAGGGCTGCTGCCGGCGCTCGCGGGACGTGGCGGCGCGCATCGGCGGCGAGGAGTTTGCCGTGCTGCTGCCCGAGACCAGCGTCGAGGACGCCGCGGCCCAGGCCGAGCGGTTGCGGGTCGCCGTCGAGGCGCTCGCGATGGGCCATTCGGGCTCGCGCTGCGCCACCGTCATCACCGCCTCGTTCGGTGTCGCCGGTGCGATCCCGGCCCCCGACCAGCCCGAGGCCGCCCTGCTCGAACGTGCCGACCGGGCCTTGTACGAGGCCAAGTCCGGCGGGCGCAACCGGGTCGCCGTCGCCTCCTCGCAGGACATCGCCCGCGCCGCCGGCGA
This sequence comes from Gammaproteobacteria bacterium, assembly GCA_041623575.1. Classification (GTDB taxonomy): domain Bacteria; phylum Pseudomonadota; class Gammaproteobacteria; order JAHELT01; family JAHELT01; genus JAHELT01. The sequence continues at coordinate 4,064 of JBFJWO010000338.1, read as the reverse complement.
TGACGCCGGTAACGCGGACGCCGCCGGGTAGCACACGGTCGAGCGCGGTGGGCGCCGGTTGCGGTATGCTTTCGCTTTCCGCCGCGCCGGGAGGCCGCAAGAGGACGTGGAATTCGACCTCACCCTGAACGAGACGCGGGTGCTCGGCGCCCTGATCGAGAAACAGATCACCACCCCCGACCAGTACCCGTTGTCGCTCAACGCGCTGAAGAACGCCTGCAACCAGAAGAGCAGCCGCGACCCGGTGCTCGAGCTGAGCGAGAGCGAGGTCCAGGAAACGGTCGATACGTTGCGCAAGAAATACCTCGTCGCCGAGAAATCCGGGTTCGGCAGCCGGGTGACGAAACTCGTGCATCGCTTCGGCAACACCGAGTTCGGCGCCCTGCAGCTGAGCGGCCAGGAGATTGCCGTGCTGTGCGTGCTGCTGCTGCGCGGCCCGCAGACCCCCGGCGAATTGCGCACCCGGACCAACCGCATGTGCACCTTCGAGGACGTCGACGAGGTCGAGACGGTGCTCGAGGGCCTGCGCGAGCGCGGCGGCGACGCCTACGTGGTGCAACTGGCCCGCGAGCCCGGCCGGCGTGAAGCGCGCTGGGCGCACCTGCTGAGCGGCCCGCCGGCGGCGGGCGGACCGCGGGCGCTGCAAACACCCGAAGTCACGCCGGCCCCACCGCCCGCGCCCGACCGCGTGGCCCGACTGGAACAACACATCGAGGAACTCCGTGCAGAAATCGACACCCTCAAGGACCGGCTCGATCGGCTCGAGCACTGAGCACGCGCGATGAGCGCCAGCCCCGAAAACCGGACCATGGCGTTGTTCTGCGACTTCGAGAACATCGCGCTCGGCGCCCGTGACGCCAAGTACGCGGCCTTCGACATGCAACGCGTCCTCGAGCGCCTGCTGCTCAAGGGCAATATCGTGGTCAAGAAAGCCTACTGCGACTGGGAGCGCTACAAGGAATTCAAGAAGACCATGCACGAGGTGGCCTTCGAGCTGATCGAGATCCCGCACGTACGCCAGTCCGGCAAGAACTCCGCCGACATCCGGCTGGTGGTGGACGCGCTCGATCTCTGCTACACCAAGTCGCACGTCGACACCTTCGTCATCATCAGCGGCGACTCGGACTTCTCGGCGCTGGTCAGCAAGCTGCGCGAGAACAACAAGCTGGTGATCGGCGTCGGCGTCAAGAGTTCCACCTCCGACCTGCTGATCGCCAACTGCGACGAGTTCATCTACTACGACGACCTGGTACGCGATTCCGAGAAGAAGAAAGAGACCAAGACCGCCAGGAAGCGCAGCGCCCGCAAGAAGACCGCCAAGAGCGCCAAGCCGAGCGAGGAGGACAGGCAGCAGGTGGCGATCGACCTGGTGCTGGAGATGGTCGACGACCTGTTCGAGGAGCGCGGCGCCGAGGACAAGGTCTGGGGCTCGATGGTCAAGCAGGCCCTGAAACGACGCAACCCGGGGTTCAGCGAGTCCTACCATGGCTTTCGCACCTTCGGCAAGCTGCTGGAGGCCGCCGAGGAGCGCAAGCTGCTGAGGCTCGAACCCGACGAACGCTCGGGCGGCTACATCATCCGCCGTGTGAACGCCGCCGACTGAGCGGCGCCGGCGCTCCCCTGCAAGGCTGCCCGGTCGCGGGCGCCGACCCGGCCTGCTACTATTTCGCTCACCACCGAGGCGCCGCACGAGCGCCGCACTGGAGGCAGGCAGCCATGTTCGAATCCCTGAAGAAAATGTTCTCCGGCGGCGGTTCGGGCGCGCCCGCGCCCGGCGCCGACCCCGTCGAGTACAACGGCTACACCATCCAGCCCACGCCCGTGAAGGCGGCCGCCGGCTGGCAGGTCCGCGCCGTGATCACCCGCGAGATCGACGGCGAGGTCGTCAGCCACGAGTTCGTCCGCGCCGACGCCTTCACCGACATGACCGCGACCATCGACACCACCATCCTCAAGGCCAAGCGCACCATCGACGAGCAGGGCGAGCGGTTGTTCAAGCCTCGCTGAACCGGGCCGGAAGCGCGCCCGCGGCAATAAATCCAGCCATCGAAGGAAATGTCGCGGGCAAAAAAATGGGGCTCGCGAAGAGCCCCCAGGAGGAGGAGGTTTGAAGAGTAAGAGTGCGGAATGTCCGCGCCCTGTGATGCCTATCTTCGCCAATGCCGGGACCGGAGTATGTGAAAAAAGTCACTTTCGCCGAGATAACTTTTCCCGCATCGGGCACCGGTCCACCGCGTCCCGTCGCAGGGCCGATCAGGCCAGCACCAGCAAGAGGAGTACAACGGCTGCCACGACCCATCCCGCGGCAATACCGCGCGCGCTGACGGTATGGTCCTTGTAGTCGTAGTCGTCCATCGGATATGCCGCCAGGGGACGAAGCGCCGCGCGCCGCTGCAGCCGGAAAGGCCGATTGGCCGTGAGCGTGTCGATTCCCGTCATGGCGTGCCCCCGGATCAGTTGATGTGGACGCACAGCCTGCCGCAAAGACCAAAAGGCGTCTGTAGTATTTCGCACAGGGTGGGCATCTCACGCGCGAGGCGCTGCCGGTAATCGCAGCGACGCAAGCCCATGCGCGACGGTGGGTGCGGCGGCGAGTCAGTCGGTCGCCGGGGCCGGCAGCGGCGGATCGAGCCGGTGTCAGGCCGCGTTCAGCTCGACGTCGAGGGCCGGCGAGGTCGCCAACGTCTGGTACACCACGCAATAGCGCTCCGTCAGCTTGACGAGCGTCGCCCGCTGCTCGGCGTCGGCGTCGGTATCGAGGTCGAAGGTCACGCGGATCTCGCGAAAGCCGACCGGGGCTTCGCGATCGACGCCGAGGGTGCCGCGGAAGTCGAGGTCGCCCTCGGCGCTGACGGTGGCCGCGCGCAGGTCGATGCCCATAGCCGTGGCGACAGCACGCAGGGTGACACCGGCGCAGGCGACCAGGGCTTGCAGCAGCATGTCGCCGGAGCAGGCCTCCTCGCCGCTGCCGCCGGTGGCAGGGTGCAGGCCGGCGACCACCGGGCCGGTGTGGGTGCCGACCTCGCAGGTAACGCCTGCGCCGATGCGCGAGCTTGCCGTCAGGGTGACGAGCGCGGTCGCGGGATCTTCGCGGTAGCGTTGCTTGAGCGGGGCCTGCAGGGCCTTGAGTTCTTGCGCGTTCATGGCGGGCAGTATACGCGAGCGTGCCGCCGGCGCCACGGCGCCGGGCGGCGACGAGTGCCCCGGCCTCAGGCCTGTGCCTTCTCCAGCGCGGACCGGTGCAACAGGTCGACGAGGCCGCCGATGTTGGTGAGCTTCGACAGTTCGGAACGCGGCACGCGCACGCGCTGTTCGCGCGTGGCGCGGTAGACGATCTCGACGATGTCGAGGCTGCTGGCGCCGAGGTCTTTCATCGAAACGTCGCGGCCGCGTCGATGTCCTCGCGAATGTCGGTGATGTGCTTGACCACCGCCGCCTGCGGGCTCAGGCGCTCGCGCACGACGGAGCAGCGCCTACGGGTCGTCGGCAGATCGGGCAGCGGGTCAGCCGAGGGCACGGTCGATGGCCTCGATCCGGCGCTCGAAGGCGGCACGCGTTTCCCCCTCGGGGCTGTCGGCGTCCCCGCAATCGAGGGCGAAGACCCGATCCTTCGCGATCCAGCGCCGGGTGAGCATGTTGCGCAGCACGCACCGCGGTCCGACCTCCACGAACACCGCCCCGGGGTAGGCCTGGGCCAGCCCGTCGACGATCTGCTGCCAGCGCACCGGCTCGAAGACGTGGCGCTGCAGCAGTCCGACGATCGCGGCGGGCGAGGCGCCCGCCAGCGGTCGCGCCGTGACATTGGGCCAGTAGTCGGCCACGGGCGCACGCCAGGGCGTCGCCTGCAACGCAGGCGTGAGCGCGTTCACCACCAGTCGGAAGCGCGGCGTGTGCATGGCGATGCGCGGTTCGATGACGGTGCCGACGGCGAAGTACTCCTCGTCGGCGGCGGCCAGCAGCGCCTCGACCGCCCGGCGGCAGCCGGCCACCACCTGTTGCGTGGGGCTGTTGTAGTTGGAGACGGCGAGCTCGGTCTCGCCCCAGCCGTGCCCGGCGCGCAGGCT
>JBFJWO010000337.1:0-6003 GCA_041623575.1 Gammaproteobacteria bacterium | reverse complement strand
GGGGACGGCGCCGAACCTGTTCCCCTATTACCCTTACGAGATCTGACCGTGCGCGTGACCGTCCTCGCGCATGCCAGTGTGCTGGTCGAAATGGGCGACGAGCGCGTGCTGATCGACCCGATCTTCGCCGAGGTGTTTGCGAGCGGGACCCTGTGTTTCCATCCCGCCCGAAGGCTGGACGTCGAACGCCTGCTGCAGGAAACCACGCTGCTGGTGGTCACGCACATCCACCTCGATCATTTCCACCCCGAAACGCTGGCGCGTTTCGAGCGCAGCCTGCCGGTCATCGTGCCGGCGCACGCGGCGCTGGCCAACGCGATACGGGCGCTGGGTTTTACCCGCGTGATCGAGCTCAGACCCTGGCAGCGCCACCCGATCGCCGACGGCTTCGCGCTGGCCACCCCGTCCGATTTCGAGCTGGAGGAGCTCGGCCTGGTGTTCGAGCGCGCGGGCGCCTCGTACTGGCACATGTCCGACGCGATCGTCGACGAGCCCGTCGGGCGGCGCGTGCGCGAGACGCTGGGCCCGGTGTCGCTGGTGGCCGCCAAGTACCAGCCGCTGCGCACCCTCATCGGCTACCAGCGCGGTCTGCAGTCTGAGATGCTCGACCGCGACGAGCTGGTGGCCGGTTTCGAAGCCGCCTGCGCCGTCGAGCCCGCCTGGTTGTTCCCGTACTTCTCGGGGTTCGCGTTCCACGGTGAGCACGCCTGGGCGAACCGCCACGTCGCCCCCTACCGGGCCGGCGAGATCGCGCGGCTGCTGCGCCGGCGCCTGGGCGCATCGGCCACCGTCGACACGGTCCTGCCCGGCGACGTGCTGGAGGTGCAGGCGCGGCGGGTGCGCAAGCAGCCCGGCGCAAGCACGCTCTCGGCGCCGCTCGACGGCCACCCGGTACAGAGCTGGGAGCCGATCGACGTCACCACCCTGGCGGGTCTCGAGCGCCCCGCCGAGCGCGTCTGGCTGACCCTCGAGCTGCGCAAGCTGCTGCCCGGCGAGGTGATGCCCTGGGTGCTCTCGCACCTGTCGGCCACCAGCGGGTTGTTCGACGCCTATCGCGAGTTGCAGGTCGTCTGGCAATGCGTGGTGCACGTGGGCGAGGGCGGACGGCTGCGGGCCTCGGTGGACTTCCGGGCCGCCGAGCCCGAGCTCAGGCTCGACCACGAGCATCCGGACGCGAACGTGTTCAGCCACGTGAGCGGCCGCCAGCTGTGGCGCGTGCTGCGCGGAGAGGCCGGCGCGGAGGTGTTCTGGATGGCCGGCGGTTACCGGATCTACGAGAAGGTGCTGCTGGTGCGCGACGGGCGTCTGGCGGCGCCGCCCCGCGAGGGTTGGGAGCTGTTCGAGACCCTGCCCGATCCGCTTACCCACTACCTGCGCAAGGCCGGACGGCGGCGCCTGCAGTGAGCATCCCGAGTCGCGCCGGGCGGCGGCAAAGGGCGCCCACGGTGGCCCGCCGGTGAGGATCGACGGCCGGGACTACCGGCAGGCAAAGGCGCACGTGACCTCGGCGACCCACCGCAGCCGGGCGCCCGCGCAGACGCTCGCCGACTTCGGCCGCCACATGCCGACGCTCGGGATCACCCGGCTCGCCAACGTGACCGGGCTCGACTGCATCGGTATCCCCGTGTTCATGGCCGTGCGCCCCAACGCGCGTTCGCTCGCGGTCGCGCAGGGCAAGGGCGCGGACAGCGAGCACGCCCGGGCGTCCGCGCTGATGGAATCGGTCGAGAACTGGCACGCCGAGTGGATCGCCCGCCCGGCGCGGATCGCCTCGTGCTGGGAGATGCTCGACCAGGCGCCGAGCGTCGACGTCGCAAGCCTGCCGCTGCGCGCCGGCGCGACGCTGCGCCGCGACCTGCCCATGCCCTGGCTGGAGGGCTTCGACCTGCTGGCCGGGCAGCCGGTGTGGGTGCCGTACGAGTACGTCACCATGAACACGTTGCTCCATCACAGCTTTCAGCTCACGTTCTTCAACAGCTCCAACGGCCTGGCCTCGGGGAACCACCTGCTGGAGGCGGTCCTGCACGGCCTGCTGGAAGTCATCGAACGCGATGCGCTGGCGCAGTGGGGGGCCGAACCGGGCAACAGCCTGCCGGCGACCCGGGTCGACGCCGAAAGCATCGCCGAACCGGGGTGCCGGGCGTTGCTGCAGCGCTTCGCACGGGCCGGCGTCGACGTGGCCGTGTGGGACGCGACCTCCGACCTCGGGGTGCCGACGTACGCCTGCGCCATCTCCCAGCGCAGCGCCCGGCGCGGCTGGCACCACCCGGGCGTCTATCGCGGGTTCGGTTGCCACCTGTCGCCGGCGGTGGCGCTCGACCGGGCGCTGTGCGAGGCCGCACAGAGCCGCCTGACCGTGATCTCCGGCAGCCGCGACGACAATCCGGCCGAGGTCTACGCGGCGCACGGCGCGCCCGAACGCACCGCGGCGCTGCGCGAGGCGTACTTCGACGGCGCCGGCCAGGTCGCCTTCGGTGCGCGTGCCGACCTCGCCAGCGCGAGCTTCGAGGAGGACATCGGCTACCTCCTCGCCGCCCTGCGCGGCGCCGGGCTGGAGCGTGTCGTGGTGGTCGACCTGACACGTCCCGAACTCGGCATACCGGTCGTCAAGGTGGTGGTGCCCGGCCTCGGGGTCGGGTTGCACGCGCCACCCGGTGCCCGCGCCCGCCGAGCGCCGGCCCGGGGGCGGGAATGAGCATCGTCGTGTTTCTCGGTCCCAGCCTGGCGCGCGAGGAAGCCGAGGCGCTGCTGGATGCCGACTATCGGCCGCCGGCGCGCGCCGGCGACGTGTACGCCGCGAGCCTCGCGAGACCGCGCGCGATCGCCCTGGTCGACGGGCTGTTCGAGGCCGTGCCGGCGGTCTGGCACAAGGAGATCCTGCACGCGCTCGAGAGCGGTGTGCCGGTGTACGGCGCATCGAGCATGGGCGCGCTGCGCGCCGCGGAGTTGCAGGTTTTCGGGATGCGCGGCGTCGGCCGGGTGTACCAGGCGTTTGCGACCGGCACGTTGGAGGACGACGACGAGGTGGCGCTGGTGCACGCGCCCGCCGAGGCGGGCTACCGGCCGTTCTCGGAGGCGCTGGTGAACATCCGCGAAGGCTTGCGCGAGGCGATCGCAGAGGAGGTGATCACGCGCGCGGACGGCGCGCGGCTGACCGCGCTCGCCAAGGGGCTTTTCTACCCGGAGCGCTCGTGGCCGAGGCTGGCCGCGCTGGGCCGCGAAGGCGGACTGGCGGCGGCGCGTATCGAGGCGTTGCTGGCGTTCGTGAAACGCGAGCGCCCGGATGTCAAGCGCGATGACGCCCGCGAGCTGTTACGCCGCCTGGCGCGCGAGGCGGGCGAGGGGTTTGCTCCGCCCGCGCCGGGTTTTCGCCTGGAGCGCTCGATTTTCTTCCAGCGCCTAGCCGAGGCGGTGGAGCGGCGGGTCGGCGGCGACCCGTGACCCGCGGGCGCGGTTGACAGCCCCGGACCGAGGGGCAAGACTGCCCGAACCGCCCAGGCGCAATACGAGCAGGAGGCCGTGATGCCGCTGTCGAGAAGCCGCAACGCCAGGGTCGGCGCGGGTCGTGCGCCCAACGTCGACGGAGCTCGCCCGTGAGCGCCGCCCAAGGTCGCGAACCGCTGATCCTGGTGGTGCCGCCGGTCCTGCACCCGATGATGCCGCCGCTCGGGGCGAACCTGCTGGCGCCTTCGTGCGCGCAGGCCGGGGTGCCGGCCCGCGTGGTCGAGGCCAACCTCGCGTTCGCCGCGCGCGTCGGTTTCGAGACCGCGAGCCGGGTCGCTGCCTCGCCACCGTTCCGGCTGATCGGCGAGGCGCTGTTCCTCGCCGCCGCCTTCCCCGAGCGGGCCGCCGAACACGCCGAGGTGCTGGAGCGCCTGCGCCACGCGGACGGTCCCGGCACGGTGGCGATGCGCTGGCAGGCCGCGCCGCTGCCCGATGAACTGCTGGAGCGCTGCCAGGCGGCGATCCCCGGCTACGTGGCGGACACCGCGCGCGACATCGTCGCCGGCGGTCCCCGCATCGTCGGCTTCAGCAGCATGGGCCAGCAGACGCTCGCGAGCATCGCGCTCGCGCGCGAGATCAAGCGCCTCGATCCCGCGATCGTCACAGTGATCGGCGGCTCCAACGCCACCGACCCCATGGGCGAAGGGATCCTGGCCGTCAGCGACGCCATCGACTTCGCTTTCTCCGGCGAATCGGACATCGCCTTCCCGGCCTTCTGTCGCGACTACCTCGATACCGGTCGCCTGCCGGAGGAACGCGTCATCAAGTGCCTGCCGGTGCAGGACATGGACAGCCTGCCCGAGCCGGTGTACGACGCCTACTTCGAGGCGCTGGCGCCGCTGCGCGAGCGCGACCCGATGGCGCAGCACGCGCCCGACAGCCTGCTGTTCGAGTCGTCGCGCGGGTGCTGGTGGGGCGACAAGCACCTGTGCAAGTTCTGTGGCTACATCCCGCCGGCGATCGGCCGCTACCGGATGCGCTCGCCCGAGCGCATCGTCGACGCCATCCAGCACCTCGTGGAGCGCTACGGCGTGCGCCACATCCGCGCGAGCGACGCCATCATGCCGGCCCAGTTTCCCAAGACCGTGCTGCCGCGCCTGATCGAGCGCGGTATCGAATGCACACTGGCCTACGAGATCAAGTCCAATCACCGGGAGTCCGACCTCGACATCCTGGTGCGCGCCGGGATCAACGAGCTACAGCCGGGCATCGAGTCGCTGGCCAGCAACGTGCTCACGCTGATGGACAAGGGCGTCTCGGCGCTCGACAACGTGCGCCTGCTGCGCAACGCGCGCTCGCGCCGCATCAACGTGATCTGGAACTACCTCACCGCGATTCCGGGCGAGACGCGCGAGGACTACGAGGCGATGATCGGCCTGATGCCGTTGATCGAGCACCTCAACGCGCCGGTGCGCTACGGGCCCATTCACGTCTCGCGCTACAGCCCCTACCAGCGTGAACCCGAGCGTTACGGGATCGAGAACCTGCGGGCGATGCCGGTGTACGTGGAGTTGTTCGGCGAGCAGGCGGACACGGTGTGCTCGAACTTCGATGCCGACTACGCCACCGAGGTGATGCTCGACCGGCTGCTGACGGCGCGTTTCGAAGAGGTCGCCGGGCACTGGACCGACGCCTGGGAGAGCGGCGCCCCGCCGTGCCTGGAGCTGCACCGGCTGGAGGACGACTGGGCGCTGGTGCGCGACACGCGCGAAGTGGCGCGCGCCCCCTGGCAACTGCTCGAGCCCGAGACGCTCGCCGCGCTGCAGGCGGTGCGCGAGCCGATGCGCGAAGACAAGCTGGCGGCGGAGCACGAAGCGCCGATCCGCGACCTGGTGGCGCGGCGGCTGGTCGCGCACTACGAAGGGCGCTACCTGGCGCTGGTGACCGAGCCCGCGCTGGGAGCGATGCTCGCCGAGGAACGCCGACTGATTCTGGCCGCGCCGCCGCCGGGCACGCCGGTGGTTCGCCCGCGGCGGGCGCTGAGGGCCTGACGCCCGCCGGTCGTAGCGGTCTGCCGCGCGAGGATCAACGCCCGCGCTTGCCCGATGCCACTCCCGAGGCCGCGTCGCGGGGGCTGAGGATGCCGCTGGCGGGCGGTGTTTCCCCGGAACCAGCCGAATGCGGCGTGAACGGCTGGTTGGCGCCGGCTACCCCGTCGAGGTGCGCGTCGCTCAGCGTCTCTGCTACGCACTCGGCGATGATCTTCTCGAGCGCCGGGCGATGGCGCTGCGTCGTGACGCCGTGTCGTGTGCTCATCGGTGTTCTCTCCCTGAGATCGGTGACGGTGGGGAAGGAGTGTGCGTGGTGCGCGCGGCGGCGTCGGTGACGCTCACCACCTCGAGGGTGTGCGTTTTTTCACTGGATGCACCGCTTGCGGCGACCGCCGCGCTCAGCGTGGGCGGGCAACCAGCTGCTCGTGGACTTCCGAGACCCGCCGGATCCACGGCCCGGCAGCCGTCAAGGCCGGCGGCAGCGCACGCAGCGCCTGCGCGGCCAGCG
>JBFJWO010000336.1:0-6014 GCA_041623575.1 Gammaproteobacteria bacterium | reverse complement strand
GCCTCCCGCCCGCGGCCGCCGTTCGGCTGCCGCGGGCGGGCAGCGCTCGAGCGCCCCGGCACCGCCCTCACCCGCCGTGCGCAGCCACCACGTCTCCCACGTCGCGGTCTTCACCCGTCGGGTCGCCGATTTCATGGACCCGCCGCCGCCGACACTGAGCGCCGCGGACACCTGCGGGGCGGCGGTGAAACTGCTGCGCGACCCGGCGGCCAGCAGTGTCGTCGTGCTCGACGCCAGCCGGCGACCGGCCGGCATCATCACCGAGCAGGACATCGTGCACCGCGTCGCTTTCCAGTGCGACGCCCTCGCCCCGCTCGAACCGGTGCTGACCCGCCCGGTGATCAGCATCAGCGAACGCGACTACCTGTTCCAGGCCATCGCCCTGATGCGCCGCCACAACATGCGCCACCTGCCGGCGGTCGACGACGCCGGCCGCCTGTGCGGGGTCCTGCACCTGCACAAGGCGCTGTCGCACTCCGTCCCGCTGCTGCTCGGCATGATCGACGCCCTGACGCCGGACGACCTGCAACGCAACATCGGCGAGATGAAGGCCGCGCAGGTGCGCATCGCGGTCGGGTTGCTGGACGACCAGTTGCCGGCGCCGGAGATCCAGGTCCTGCTGACCCACTTCAACAACGACATCTACCGCCGCGTTGCCAAGCAGGCGCTCGCCGGCATGCGCGACGACGGCTGGGGCGAGCCGCCGGTGGGCTTCGACATCATCGTCATGGGCTCGGGCGGGCGCGGCGAGAGCTACCTGTTTCCCGACCAGGACAACGGCTTCGTGCTGGACGACTACGCCGACGCCGAGCACACGCGCGTCGATGCCTGGTTCGTCGAGCTCGCCGGGCGCTTGACGCAGGCGCTGGACGAGATCGGCATCACGCTGTGCAAGGGATTCGTCATGGCGAGCAACCCGCTGTGGCGCAAATCGCTCTCCCAGTGGCGCGCGCAACTCGACGGCTGGCTGCGTCACCCCAACGATGCCGCTTTGCGCCTGACGGACATCTTTTTCGATTTCGTTGCGGTCTTCGGGGCCGGCGACAACGCCGGCGCCCTGCGCGACTACGTGACGGACACGCTGCCACGACGGCCCGCTTTCCTGCAGCGGATGCAGCGCGTGCAACGCGGCCACGGCGTCGCCCTGGGCCTGTTTCGTCGCCTCAGCGTCGACAGCCAGCCCGGGCCGCACCAGGGCAAGCTCAACCTCAAGTACCACGGCCTGCTGCCCCTGGTGGAAGCCGTCCGCCTGCTGGCGCTGCGTGCCGGCATCCCCGCGACCTCCACCCTCGAGCGCATCGCGCACCTGACCGCCAGGGGCGTTCTCAGCCGCGACGAGCAGGACCACCTCGGCGGCGCATTCCGTCACATCACCGCCCTGGTACTGCGCCAGCAACTGGAGGACTTCCAGGCCGGGGGAGCGGTCGCCGCCTACGTGCCGCCCGAAGCCTTGAGCGAGCGCGAGAAAGACACCCTGATCAGGGCGCTGCAGGCCATAGACGACCTGCGCGGGCGGGTGGACGGCGAGTTCTCGGGCGCGGTCTTCTGAGCGCAAAGACCCCGCCGACGGCCTGCCGGACGGGCGGCGCGGAGCGCCCAGTCCGGCGCCCCGGGGCACGCTCGTCGGGTTTCCCTACAAACCGTGTCCCCGGCGGTCGCCGGGGGCGAGCGCCATGGGTCGAGCGCAGGTGCAATCCCCCGGGGATCGTGGTGAAATAGCCGTCCGCAGCCCGTCAACAGTCACGCGGTCCTGGCCACGGCACGCCGACGACGAACCGGTCAGTCGATTCGCGCCTGCGAAAAGAGGCGATCAAGCTGAAAAGGCGACGACCGAGAAAGGCTTCCGAGAAGAGCAGCGTAGAGCGCCTGTCCGCGGCCTACCGCTTCGGGTTGCTGTTGCTGGCGCTGTTCGGCGTCGCCTACCTGCTCGCTTTTCCCATGCTTGCGCTGTACTTCCTGGGGCGCGCCGCGGCGTTCGGCCTAGGCCTCGATTTCCAACTGCTGGCGCAGAACGCGCTCGCCAGCGTGCTCTTCGCCCTGGTCGCGCTGCTGCTGCACCGGATCCGTCCGCAACCGCCGGCATTGATGAAACTCGAGGCGTCCGACGCGACCAAGCTGTTCGGGATGATCGAGCACGTGCGCGCGCACTTCGACGCGCCTCCTCTCGAGGCAGTCTATCTCGACGGCCGCGTCGACGTGGGCATGCTCTACACGCCGCGTAACGGCTACCCGTTCGACTACTCGCGCAGCCTCGTGGTCGGGATGCCGGCCCTGCAGCTGCTGTCTCCGCTGCACTTCAAGGGGCTCGTGGCGCGAAGGCTGGGTCAGGCCTCGCGGCGCAGCAACCGGTTGACGGCGTGGCTGGTGTCGCTGCGCTATTTCGGCCGTGCCCTGCTCGATGCCCGGCCCGGCTGGTTCGGTGTCAGCAACATCCTGGTGCGGATTTTCTTCGCCTGGTACGTGCCCCTTTACGAGCGCTGCAGCACGGCGGCTCGACGCGCGCACGAACTCGACGGCGACCACTGCATGATGGAACTCGTCAACGACGTCGACGTGGCCGAACTGCTCGGCGCTCGCATCATCGCCGAGCGCTATCTCGAGGAGAAATACCTCGAAGCGATCCGGAAGCTCGCTCGCAAGAGCGCCGAACCGCCGCCCATCTTCTACTCCGGGCTCGACCGCAAGTTCAACCGCTACTGGTCCACCGAAGACGCCAAGCGCTGGATGCAGATCGCGTTCGCCGAGACGCCGTCGCCGGGTGACCCGCGCCCGTCGTACAAGCAGCACCTGGCCAGGATCGGCCACCGTCGCCCGCGCCTGCCGTCGCCGCTGCGCGAGGCCGCCTCGCGCGAGTTGTTCGGGGCTGCGCTCAAACGTGTCCTGCTGCACCTCGATCGCGAATGGGCGCGCGAGCAGGCGACGCGCTGGAGCAAGCTGAACCAGGCCGCGACGCTCGAGCGACGCAAGCTGACGGTGTTGTACAAGAAGTCGCAGAAGACCGCGCTCAGCGCGAACGAGGCGACCGCGCTGGCCACACTGGTAGAGGAGTACCACGGCAAGGCCAAGGCGTTTCCCTTCTACAAGAGCCTGGCCAAGAAGCACGCCGGCCACGCCGGCGCCAACTTCGCGCTGGGCCGTTTCCTGCTGGCTGCGAACGACGCGCGGGGCCTGGATTTTCTCGATCGCGCAGCGGCCATCGACGAGGGGTTGCGCGAACGCGCCGAGGACCTGATGAAGGCCTACCATGCGGAGCGCCGGCGCGAGTCGGGCGTCGGCGAGTTCCCGGCCATTGCCGAAACCCAGATGCCGATCGTGGTGGACGAATCGCAGGTCCCGCTGAGCGGCACCGGTATCCGCAAGGCGATTTCGCAACTCGGCGAACACGGCGCGATCACGGACGAGCGCCTGCGCGAGGCGATCACCGGCACCCGTACCGCCGCCGAGGTGGCCGCGGCCGCGCAGACGGAGGAACAGGGCGAGAGCGGCCTGCACCGCGCGATTTCCGAGACCGGCGTGCGCGGCGCCGCCGCGGTCCAGAGCGGGCTCGAGGGCACGGTCACGCGCGCCGGGCTGAGCGCCGTGCCGAAGGACGTCTACGACGACAAACCCGCGCCGAAGGACAGGACGCCGGGCGAGACCACCGACCTCGACGTAGCGCTGGCGCGCACCGCCCAACGTGGCTCGAGCACGGCGGCACGGGTTCAGGCGGCGCTCACAGACAGTGCCGTGCGCAAGGCCATCAGCGATACCAACCTGCGCAAACGGGTGCAGGACAACTAGCGCGGCGCGGCCACCACTTCCCGGCGGCAAGGACCCGCGTCTGACCTCGTCGTTACGCCCCTGCGCAGTGCTTCGTCGCCGATCGGCGCCAGACTCGACCCGTATCGACGCGCGCGCCGCTCTGCTGCTGCGCAGATAGCGATCCGGTCACCTCCCGGCCCGCAGGTTCTCCAGGCCGTCGAGGATCAACTCCAGCCCGAAGCCGAAATGGTGCACCCCCGGGTGAGTGCCTTCGATGACCTGCAGTGCGAGCGCATGCAGGTGGGGGTAGCGATCGGCCGGGATCAGCGGCAGGAATTGCCGCGCCGCGTCGGCGTACTGCGACGGGTCGAACGGGAAGTTCAGCGCCTGGATGGTGAAGCCGTACACGTGACTGTCGATCGCGTTCCACGCGTGGTCGGCCATGGCATGGGAAAACCCCGCTTCGCGCAGGCAGCCGAGGGTCGCGTCGACGTAGCGCAACATCGCCGGGCCGACGTTGACCCTCGAGACGATCAGCATCGAGGCCCAGGGATGGCGCAGCAACACCTCGTGCGCGGAAGTTGCGCGCCGGCGCATGGCCGCCTTCCAGTCCGCGCCGGGGGCGGGCACGTCGATCTCGCCCACGACGATGTCGACGATGCCGTCCAGCACCTCCTCCTTGTTGGCGACGTGGTTGTAGAGCGACATCGCCTCGACGCCGAGCGCGGCGGCGAGCTTGCGCATGGACAACGCCTCGATGCCGCCCTTGTCGGCCACCCGCACGGCGGCGCGCAGCACCCGGTCGCGGGTCAACGGGGCACGGCGTCGTGAGTCGCGGGTCCTGGCCATCGCTGGACGTCTCCTTGCTTGACAGACTTACGGCGTAAGCCTACCATGCATCATACGTCAACTTACAGTGTAAGCAAGGAGAATCGACCATGCCGGCGGCAAACACATCGGAAACGCGACTCGACACACCCGTTCGCGCGCAGGCCCGAACCATGAAAGCGATCGTCCAGCCCGCGTACGGCTCGCCCGATGTCCTCCACCTCGGAGAGGTCGACAGGCCCGAGGTCGGCGACGACGGTGTCCTGGTGCAGGTGCACGCGGCCGCGGTCTGCAAGGGCGACGTGCACCTGCTGACCGGCAAGCCCTACCTGCTGCGCCTGATGGGCTACGGCGTGCGTCGACCGCGCCAACGCGTCCCGGGGCAGGACGTTGCCGGGCGCGTGGCGGCGGTGGGGAAGAACGTCACGACGCTGCGCCCGGGAGACGCTGTCTATGGCCAGGTGCGCGGCGGCGCTTTCGCCGAGTACGTCGGTGCACCCGCGGACGCCTTCGCCCCGAAACCCGCCAGGCTGAGCTTCGAGGAGGCCGCCGCGGTGCCCGACTCGGGGATGACTGCACTGCAGGGCCTGCGCGACGTGGGTCGCCTGCAGGCGGGACAGAAGGTGCTGATCAACGGCGCCTCGGGCGGGGTGGGCACGTTCGCGGTGCAGATCGCCAAGGCGCTCGGCGGCGAGGTCACCGCGGTCTGCAGCACGCGCCACATCGACAAGGTCCGCTCCATCGGCGCGGATCACGTGCTCGACTACACCCGTGAGGACTTCGTGCAACGCGGCGGGCGCCACCATCTGATGCTGGACCTGGTCGGCAACCGCTCGCTGGCGGACTGCCGGCGTGTGCTCGAACCGACAGGGGTGTACGTCTCCTCCACCGGCGCCCCGGGCGGGGAGTGGGTCGGCCCGTTCGTGTGGCTCGCGAAAGTGCTGCTGGCCGGCGTGTTCGCGAGCCAGACGATGACCCCGTTGATGATGCAACCGCGCCGCGAAGACCTGGTGACGCTCGCTGAACTCATCGACACGGGCAAAGTGAAGCCGGTGATCGAGCACCGCTACGCATTGAGCGAAGCCACCGAAGCGCTGCGCCACGTGGCCGGCGGGCACGCGCAGGGAAAGACCGTGATCAACGTCACCGGCGGGTAGCACACGCACGGCGCCAATGCCATCGGGTGCCCTACCGCGCGCGTCCGTCAGGCGCGCAGCGGCGCAGGTTCGCGAGGCGGTCGGTGGCGATCAGACCGGCACGCCGGCGTCATTCGCCTTGGTCGGCATTGCCCGCGTCAGGTGTCGCCGTGCCACCGGCGCCGTTCACGACATGGGCGACGACGCTACCGGCCACCTTTACCGCACCGGTGACGACGGCTTTCGTCAGGTTGGCCGCCGCTTGCAGGCCGTCGCCGGCGCCGCCGGCCAACCGCTCGAGGTCTCGGT
>JBFJWO010000335.1:0-6016 GCA_041623575.1 Gammaproteobacteria bacterium | reverse complement strand
CGCTGA
This sequence comes from Gammaproteobacteria bacterium, assembly GCA_041623575.1. Taxonomy (GTDB): domain Bacteria; phylum Pseudomonadota; class Gammaproteobacteria; order JAHELT01; family JAHELT01; genus JAHELT01. Next base: position 6,010 of record JBFJWO010000335.1, on the reverse strand, counting down.
TGAAACCCACTGCGTCAGCACCGGCGGCGAAACGAAAATCGTCGCCCTGCGCTGATAAAACCCACTGCGTCAGCACCGGCGGCGAAACGAAAATCGTCGCCCTGCGCTGATGAAACCTGCTGCGCTGGCGGCAGCGACACCCAAGAGGCTCGGTCCCGCACCATCGGGTCGTGACAGGTCTGCGCGCAGTTCGCACCGGCGGCGAACCTTGAGGTCGCAGCTCCCGATCGTGGACCGTCCTCAGCCTTCCTCGACGTCCAGGCGCCACACGGGCTGACGGCAAACGCCCTTCGCCTCGCAGACCGCGCAGCGCGGCCCGGGCCAGGCGGGCATGGGCGCTCCCTCACTTAGGGCCGCGAACGACGCCTCCAGGCGCGCGCCCACCGCCGCGGTCAGGCCGGCCAGCGCGGGCCCGTCGCTGATCCCGCTGGTTCTCGTGCCGCGCGGGTCGAGCCCCACGTAATGCACCGCGCTCACCGGTTCGCCGACGCCCAGCGCGTAACTCGCGATCTGCACGTCCTCGCCGCTCTCGATGCGCGCGCGGCTGGCGGGTTTCCCGGTCTTGTAGTCGAGCACCGCGAGGCCGTCCTCGCCGGCGCGGTCGAGGCGGTCGATACGCCCTTCGAGCGTGACGCCGCCGAGGCGGCGTTGCACCGGTGCCTCGGTTTGCGCGACCGTGTGCTCGCCGGCTCGCGACGCCTGCCAGTCGATGTAGCCGGGAATGGTCTGCAGCCAGCGCGCGAGCCAGGCACGGGATTCGTAGCCTTCGCCCAGGCGCGCGAACTGCGCCCGCGAGATCCCGGCCAGGCGTTCGGCGGCGGCGCCGGGATCGGCCCGCAACAGGCGGTGATTGGCCGGTTCGCGGTGAAACGCATGCAGGCAGGCATGCACCGCCTTGCCGTAATCCGCGGGCCCGGGACCTTCGTGCACCTCGCCGGCGGCGTTCAGCCCGAGGCAGTCCATCACGTAGTAGCGATAGGGGCACTCGACCAGCCGTTGATGGGCCAGCGCCGACACCCGCTCGGGCAGTAACGCTACCGGTGCCGCGGGCGCCGGTCGTTCGGAACCGGCGGCGAGCACCGCGTAGTCCGCGCGCCCGCGCGCCACCGGCACCGACGCCTCGGGCCGGTCCGGGTGGTGCAGGTCGCTGCCGGCGACCAGCTCGTGCAGGGTGGCGAGGCGGGTCAGCCAGCGAGCCGGCAGCAGCGCCTGCCCGTCGGCTTCGAGCGCGTAGGTGGCGATGACCGCGTGCGCATTGGCGTAGAGCATGGCCAGTGAGTGCTGCGCCTGGCGCCGGGCGTGGTGGCGCGTGCGCAGACCGAGCGTGCGCCGCATGGCGTCGTTGAAGAACGCGGTCACGCCCGCGTCGGGCGCGGGGAGGCGGTCCTCGTTGGCGCCCAGCAGGTAGACCAGCCCCGGGTTCAGGCCGACGGTGGCGCGCAGATTCAGCAGTTGCACGCCGACGCCGCCGCCGGCCGGCGAGAACGTCCGCCGCTCGAGGCCGAGGTCGAGCCAGGCCCGGGCCTGCGGCCAGTCGAGCCGCGGTCCCGGCGCCGCCAGCAGGCCGGCCTCGAGTTCGCTCAGCATCCCGACCAGTTGTGCGCCGGCCTCGTCGTCGCACCACCGGTGCCAGCAACCGAGCGCCTGCAGGCAGCGGCGCAGCGCTTCGAGGAAGTCCGCGACGGCGAAACCGCCGGGGGTCTCGTGCAGGCGTCGCAGCCCCGCGCACGCGCTGTCCAGTTGCTGCAGCAACTCGTGCATTGCCGCGCGCGATGCGGGGCGCAGCGCCTTACCGGCGCGGCTGTCGAGTCCGGCCCGATAGTCCCCGAGCCCCGTCACCAGGTGCGCCTCGCGCACCAGGCGCCGTTCGAACTCGGCCACCGCGTCCAGCCGGGCCGGGAGGTGCGCGCCGCTCTCCGGCGGGGCCAGAAACGGCGACTTCAGCACCTCGAGCAGGGGCGCGTGGTGAAAATCGCGCTCCACACAGTCGAGCAACCGCGCCAGCACCGTGGCCGCGGCCGTGGTGGACAGCGCCCACCCGGCCTGATCGTCCACCGCTACCTCGCTCAGCTCGAGCAATGCCCGCAGGCGCCGCAACAACTTGCGGTCTTCGGTGACGACCGCTATCGGCGCGCCCCCGCCGAGCGTGCGCGTGGTGATGTCGTGCGCGACGAACTGCACCTGCGCTTCGTCATCGGCGCACGGCACCACGGCCCAGCGCTCGGCGGCGCCTTGCGCCGGCAGGTCGGCTACCGCGGCCGCGCCCGCCCACGCCTGCTCGACGAGCGCGTAGTGCGCCGGTGAGCGTGACGGCGTGTCGCCGACTCCGCGCGCCGCGAGCGCTTGCACGGCCGGGTTGGGATGCTCGTGCGCGTACTGGAAAAACGCCAGCGCCCGGCCGGCGCTGAGCAGCTCGCCGAGCAGCTCGGCTTCGAGCGCCGACAGGTGGTCGCAACCGGAGAACACCGCGCTCGTCCCTTCTGGCAGGGCGGCGAAGCGCTCGAAGGCCTCACGGGTGCAACGGGCGGGATGCGCGCCACGCGTGGGCGGTCGCGACCAGGCATCGTAGACGGCCCGTACGGTCTGCAGTTCGCGTTGCAGGCCTGCCGGCGCGTCCGGCAGGTCCGCCTCCTCCAGCCTGCCGCCGCGCGCATGGAGTTCGTCGAGCAGCGGCAGGAGGCCGGTGCACAGCGCCCACAGGGTGGCCTGGTCGAAGTGAGCAGGGAAGCCGCGCAGCAGTTCGTGGAGATCGAGCGTGCGCAGCGCGGCGGGCCAGGCGCGAGCGTTTGCCGTCTGCGCGACCCAGTGCCCCAACGGCAGCACCTCCGGCCCGAGCAGCGCGCCGATCGAACGGCGCTGTGCCGCGGCCAGCAGGTGGTTGCGCAACGGCCTCGCGAGGCCGGCGTGCGGCACGATGCACACGACCCCGGCAAGCGAGGACTCCGGGTCGTGCAGGCGGTCCAGGGTGAGTTCGGCAACGCTCGCGAGGAACGGGGCCCCGGGCGCGACCCGGATCAGCGCCGGCCCGGCCGCGCCGCCCGGCGAGCGGATACCTATTCCTCGAGGTACTGGCGTTTGTCCTTCACTTCGGCCCATTCGTCGGCGTCATCGGGCGCGTCCTTGGCGATCGTGAGCACCGGCCATCCGGACGCCAGTCGGGCGTTGATCTCGAGGAAATCGCGCTGGTCCTCCGGCAGGTCCTCCTCGGCGTAGATCGCGTTCACCGGGCACTCGGGCTCGCACAGGGTGCAGTCGATACACTCGTCGGGGTCGATGACCAGGAAGTTCGGCCCCTCGTGAAAACAGTCGACCGGGCAGACCTCCACGCAGTCGGTGTATTTGCATCGAATGCAGGACTCGGTTACGACGAAGGTCATCGGGCGGTTCCTTTGGGCGTTGAGTGCGCGAAGCGCAATTATTCAACCTGGGCGACCTTTTTGCCACCCCGAAATCGGGTGCTGCGGGTTGTGCGCGGCGCCTGGATATTCCAGTATCGCGCTTGATCTTCGCCACCCGAGAACGCCGTGAAGTCCAAGCCGCGCGTGCACAAGGCCGTGTTCCCCGTCGCCGGTCTCGGCACGCGGTTCCTGCCGGCGACCAAGGCCAGTCCCAAGGAAATGCTGCCGGTGGTGGACAAGCCCCTGGTGCAGTACGCCGCCGAGGAGGCCGTTGCCGCCGGGATCGACACGCTGATCTTCGTGACCGGTCGTAACAAGCGCGCCATCCCCGATCACTTCGACAAGGCCTACGAACTGGAGGCCGAACTGCAGGCACAGGGCAAGGTGCGTATGCTCGAGATCGCGCGCGAGGTGCTGCCGGCGCACGTGAGTTGCGCCTACATCCGCCAGCCGCAGGCGCTGGGGCTCGGGCACGCGGTGTTGTGCGCGGCGCCCGTGATCGGTGACGAACCGTTCGCGGTGCTGCTGGCCGACGACCTGATCGACGGCGACGGCGCGCCGTGCCTGCGCCAGATGATGGATGTGTTCGAGCGCACCGGGCACAGCGTGCTCGGCGCCGAGACGGTGCCCGACGACGAGGTCCACCGCTACGGCATCCTGGAAGCCCGAGAGACCCGCGAGGACCCGCGCACGCTGAGCGTCGACGGGATCGTGGAGAAACCGCCCCGCGGGCGCGCGCCGTCGTCGCTGGCAGTGGTCGGGCGCTACATCCTCACGCCGAGGATCATGGCGTTGCTGCGCGACACCGGCCGCGGCGCGGGTGGCGAGATCCAGCTGACCGACGCCATCGCGGCGCTGTTGCGCGAGGAGCCCGTGATGGCCTACCGCTTTCGCGGGCGCCGCTACGACTGCGGCAGCAAGCTCGGCTACCTGCAGGCCACCGTGGAATACGGCTTGCGCCACCCGGAGCTGGCCGACACCTTCCGCGCCTACCTCGCGGACCTCGATCTCGGCTGAGCGTGGGACCGGCGACGGCGCCCGCGCTCGTCGTCAGACGCCGTAGTAGTCGCGGTACCAGGCGACGAAGCGCTCTATGCCGGTCTCGATCGGCGTGTCCGGGCGGTAGCCGATGTCCTGGCGCAACGCGGCCACCTCGGCCAGGGTCTCCGGGACGTCGCCCGGCTGCAACGGCAGGAAGTTCTTCTCCGCCTCGCGCCCGAGGCACTGCTCGAGCACTTCGATGTAGCGCATCAGCTCGACCTGGCGGCTGTTGCCGATGTTGTACAGCCGGTACGGGGCGTTGCTGGTGGCCGGGTCCGGCGCCGAGCCGTCCCACCCCGGGTCGGGCTCGGGCAGCCGGTCGAGCGTGCGGATCACGCCCTCGACGATGTCGTCGATATAGGTGAAGTCGCGCTTGTGCCGGCCGTGATTGAACACGTCGATGGGCTTGCCGGCGAGGATGTTGCGCGTGAACAGGAACAGCGCCATGTCCGGGCGGCCCCACGGGCCGTAGACCGTGAAGAACCTCAGGCCCGTGGTCGGCAGCCCGTACAGGTGGCTGTAGGTGTGGGCCATCAGCTCGTTGGCCTTCTTGGTCGCGGCGTACAGGCTGAGCGGGTGATCGACGTTGTGGTGGACCGAGAACGGTGTGGCGGTGTTGGCCCCGTAGACCGAGCTGCTGGAGGCGTAGACCAGGTGCTCGACCCGGTGGTGGCGGCAGTTCTCCAGCAGGTTGATGAACCCCACCACGTTGGCTTCGATGTAGGCGTAGGGGTTTTCCAGCGAATAGCGCACCCCGGCCTGGGCGGCGAGGTTGACCACACGCTCGATGTCGCGCTCGCGAAACAGGCTGTCGAGCCCGTCGCGGTCCTCGAGGCTCAGGCGCACGTCGGTGTAGCCGTCGTTGTCGAGGTTGCGTTCGAGCCGCGCGCGCTTGAGCGAGACGTCGTAGTAGTCGTTCAGGTTGTCGAGCCCGATCACTTCGTCGCCGCGCGCCAGCAGCCGGGCGCTGACGGCCGCGCCGATGAACCCGGCCGAGCCGGTCACCAGGACCTTCATCGGTGCGCCGCCCCGCGCGCGCCGCGGTGCACGCTCACAGGCGCCCGTCCACGCTGGCCGCCGGGTAGATCCCCTTGACGTCGAACAGCACCGAGTCGTGGCGCCCGAAAGCGCGCACCGCCTCGACGCCCATCTCGTGGAACTCGCGGTGCGCGACCGCGAGGATGATCGCCTCGTAGTGCTTGACGGGCGGTTGCTGGACCATGTTCACGCCATATACGCGCTGCGCCTCGGCCGGCTTCACCCAGGGATCGAAGACGTCGACGTCGGCGTGGTAGCTCTGCAGGTCCTCGATGATGTCGATGACGCGCGTGTTGCGCAGGTCCGGGCAGTCCTCCTTGAACGTCAGGCCCATCACCAGCACGTTGGCGCCCACCACGTGGATGCGCCTGCGGGTCATGAGCTTGATCACACGCTCGGCGACGTGCGCGCCCATGCCGTCGTTGATGTGACGCCCGGCGAGGATCACCTGCGGGTGGTAGCCGACCTCCTGGGCCTTGTGCGTGAGGTAGTAGGGGTCGACGCCGATGCAGTGCCCGCCGACCAGCCCGGGG
>JBFJWO010000334.1:0-6050 GCA_041623575.1 Gammaproteobacteria bacterium | reverse complement strand
GAAACGGCGATCGTGGCCCTGGCGACGTTTTTCGCCACCATCGGGCCGTTGGACGTGGCCGCCATGTTCGCGGCGCTGACCTCCGCGGCGTCGGCCCGCCAGCGCCGGCGCATGGCCATCCGCGGCACCCTGATCGGGGGCGCCATCCTGGTGCTGTTCGCGCTCGCCGGCGAGGCGCTGCTGGCGACGCTTGGCATCTCGCTCGCGGCGCTGCGCACCGCGGGCGGCATCCTGCTGCTGCTGATCGGCATCGACATGGTCTTCGCCCGCGATTCGGGCGGCGTCTCGACCACCGACGACGAAGAGCGCGAGGCGGCGACCAAGCTCGACATCTCCGTGTTTCCGCTGGCGACGCCGCTGATCGCCGGCCCCGGCGCCATGGGCGCGGCGATCCTGCTGATGGCCGACGCGCAGGGCGAACCGCTGCTGCAGGCGGCGGTGATCGCCTCGCTGGCGGGCGTGCTGCTGCTCACCCTCGCCTCGCTGCTGCTGGCCACCCAGGTGCAGAAACTGCTCGGCGTCACCGGGTTGCACGTGATCACGCGCGTGTTCGGCGTGCTGCTGGCGGCGCTCGCCGTGCAGTTCGTGTTCGACGGCATCGAGCAGAGCGGGCTGCTGGCCGGCTGAGACCGGCGGGCGCGAACGTCGGGACATCGGGTAGAATCACCGCACCGCGGCCTGCGCCCAGGAGCCAATCATGACCCACGACGACAAGTCGCTGACCAACCACGAAGTCACCGTGTGCCTCGCCGGCGGGGCGGTGCTGGGGCCGTTTCGCGCAACCTGGGGCGGGGGCGTCGCGAGCGACGTGCGCGAACTGTCGAAGGACTACGACGCCTACCTGCAGGGCGAGCCGCAGACGCGTTTCCGCTACCACCTGCACGATCCCAACAAGCGCGTCTCGCACAGCCTGATCCTGCGCTTCGAGAACGTCACCGCGATCTACGACCAGGTCGCACTGCACGAACGCCACTGAACCGGGCGGGCCGCAGGGAGCGCCGATGTCCGGTTCCGTCGAGGCGCTGGTGCGCCGACTCAACGCCGCCTGGCTCGCCGGCGACTACGAAGCCCTCGGCAAGCTCTTTCACGCCGACGCGGTGTTGCTCATGCCGGGCGCCGAACAGAGCCTGCAGGGGCGCGCGGCGATCGTCGAGGGCTACCGCCGCTTCGGCGCGCTGGGCGAAGTGCACGAGTTCGAGATCACCTCGCTCGACGTCTACCCGTTCGGCACCACGGCGCTGTGCCACATGGGTTTTCGGATCGACTACGAGATCGAGGCGACGCGCTACGAGGAGAGCGGCACGGAAGTCTACGCGCTGCGCAAGTCGGGCGCCGGCTGGCGCATCGTGTGGCGCACGCAGATCACACGCTAGCCCCGCGGCACGGGGCCGCGTCCAGTCCCGGCCGCACCCACGGACACCGAGGAGGAAACAGCAGATGTCAGCACCGCAAGGCTACGCCACGCTGACGCCCTACCTGATCGTCGGGGGCGCCAGCGAAGCGCTGGAATTCTACGCCGCCGCCTTCGGCGCCGAGGAGCGCATGCGTCTCACGGCACCGGGCGGCACACTCGGCCACGCCGAGATGAAGATCGGCGACAGCTGCCTGATGCTCGCCGACGAAGTACCGGACGCCGACATCGTCAGCCCGCGCACGCTGGGCGGGGCCGGGGTGAGCCTGCTGCTCTACGTGGACGATGCCGACGCGGTGTTCGAGCGCGCCGTGGCCGCCGGCGCCACTGTCCTGCGCGCGGTGCAGGACCAGTTCTACGGCGACCGCTCCGGCACCCTGAAAGACCCCTTCGGCCACGTGTGGACGGTCGCGACGCGCCAGCAGACGTTGCCGGCGCAGGAGATCCAGGCCCGTTTCGACGCCCTGCTGGAGCCCGGGTCGTGAGCGCCCCGGCACTGGACTTCGCCGGCACCAGCGTGTTCGTGATGGGCGGCACGAGCGGCATCAATCTCGGCATCGCCGCTGGGTTCGCGCGCGCCGGCGCGAAGGTGGCCGTTGCGAGCCGTGCGCAGGACAAGGTCGATGCCGCCGTGGCGGAACTCTCCGCGCTCGGCGCGGAGGCGGCCGGATTCACCGCGGACGTTCGCGACGCCGAGGCGGTCGGCAAGGCGCTGGCGGGCGCCCACGGACGCTTTGGCGACTTCGGCGTGCTGGTCTCGGGAGCCGCCGGCAACTTCCCCGCGCCCGCGCTCGGCATGTCCAGCAACGGCTTCAAGGCCGTCATGGACATCGACCTGCTGGGTTCGTTCCACGTCCTGCAGGCCGCCTTTCCCTACCTCGCCAGACCGGGCGCCTCGATCGTCAATATTTCCGCGCCGCAGGCGTTCGTGCCGATGCAGATGCAGGCGCACGTGTGCGCCGCCAAGGCCGGCGTGGACATGCTCACGCGGGTGCTGGCACTCGAATGGGGCGGCGAAGGCGTACGGGTCAACTCGGTGGTCCCGGGGCCGATCGAGGGGACCGAGGGGATGCGCCGGCTGGCGCCCGGCAAGGAGTTGCTGGCGCAGGTGACGGGTTCGGTACCGCTGGGGCGCCTCGGGCGCAGCGAGGACATCGCCAACGCGGTGCTGTTCCTGTGCTCGCCGCTGGCGGCGTACGTCACGGGCGCGGTGATTCCGGTCGACGGCGGCTGGTCGCTCGGCGGGGCCGCGGGAATCAGCGCCGGCCTCGCCAAACTGGCCGGGCGCAGCTGATTCGCGCCGCCCGTGTCCACCCACCAGCAACAGTTCCGCAAGTTCGCGTTCTACAACGCCTGGTTCAACGAGCGCCTGTACGCGCAGGTGGCCGCCCTGCCCGCGGCCGAGCGCAGCCGCGACCTCGGCGCGTTCTTCGGTTCGCTGTCGGGCACGCTCAACCACATCCTGCTCGCCGACCGGATCTGGCTGGCGCGCTTCGCCGATTCGCCGTTGCGCTTCGAGTCGCTGGCCGGCGCCGCGCTGATACGCGAGTTCGAGGGCCTCGACCAGGTGCTCTACGCGGACTTCGCGCAACTCGCCGCTGCGCGGCGCGAGACCGACGCGGTGATCCGCGCCTGGGTCGAGGAGCTCACACCCGAAGTGCTGGCCGCGCCCCTGCGTTACCGCACTTCGCGCGGCGAGTGGCGGGAGCACCCGGCGTGGGAGGCGGCAGCCCACCTGTTCAACCACCAGACGCACCACCGGGGCCAGGTCACGACGCTGCTCGACCAGCTCGGTGTCGACCCGGGCGTCACCGACTTCATGGTGGCCGCCGGCCTCTACGAGCAGCAGGGTGCATGACACGCTGCGCCCCAGGTGCGCCGACGCTCGGCGCGTTGCGCGCCGAGTTGCGCCGGCTCGGCGACGCCGACATCGCCGCGCACTCGCAACGCTTCTTCAAGACCGGGCCCGGCGAGTACGGCGAGGGCGACCGCTTCCGCGGCATCCGGGTCCCGGTGTTACGCAAGCTGGCCGCGCGCTACCGGGACCTGCCGCTGGCAAAGGCCGGCTCGCTGCTGGCGTCGGCGTGGCACGAGGACCGGCTGACGGCGTTGCTCGTGCTGGTGGCGCACTACGCGAGGGCCCGGCCTGCGGGGCGCACCGCCGTGTACCGCCTGTACCTGCGCAACACCGCGCACGTCAACAACTGGGACCTGGTCGATACCTCGGCGCCGGCGATCGTCGGCGAGCACCTGCTGGAGCGCGATCGCGCGCCGCTGCACAAGCTGGTCCGCTCGGCGAGCCTGTGGGAACGGCGGATCGCGATCATCGCCACTCAGCACTTCATCAGGGCGGGCGACTTCGACACCACGCTGGCCCTGGCGGGCGCCCTGCTCGACGATCGCGAGGACCTGCTGCACAAGGCCGCCGGCTGGATGTTGCGCGAGGTCGGCGAACGCGATCGCGCGCGGCTCGAAGCGTTTCTCGCCGAGCATTGCCGGGCGATGCCGCGCACCATGCTGCGCTACGCGCTGGAAACGCTCCCGCCCGGGCGACGCCGCGCTTACCTGCGGGGAGAGACGCCGTGAGCCGCAACGCCGGTACGATCGCCGCCGACCCGCCCCTCGTCGAGGTCAGGGAATTGCTGCGCGCCTGCGCGCTGCCGGTCGACGACCTCGACGGCAGCCACCCGGTGCGCTTCCTCGGCTGGCGCCGCAACCGACGGCTGGCCGGGGTGGTCGGGCTGGAACTGTTCGGCGAGGTGGCGCTGCTGCGCTCGCTCGCCGTCGAGGAAACGGCACGCGGCGAGGGGCTGGGGGCGCAGATGCTGGCGTGCGCGGAACGCACCGCGGCGGCCCAAGGCGTGTGCGAACTCTTCCTGCTCACCACCACCGCTGCGGAGTTCTTCCGCGCCCGCGGCTACCGCGACGCCGATCGCGACGGCTCGCCCGCGGCGATCCGCGCCACCGCCGAGTTCGCCGACCTCTGCCCGGCGGATTCGGCGTGCCTGAGCAAACGCCTGGCGCCGCCGGCGCAGCGCACGTGACGGCCATGCAGCGCACGATCGCCCTGTGGTACGACCGCCTGGTGCTGCGCAGGCCCTGGACGGTGCTCCTGGTGCTCGCTCTCGCCGGGGCCGCCGCGATCTCCCAGGCGGGCGGCTTTCGGCTCGATGCTTCGGCCGATTCGCTGCTGCTCGAAACCGACCGCGACCTGCGCACGTTCCGCGAAGTGGCCGGGCGCTACGCCGAAGGCGAGTTCCTGGTGGTGACGTTCACGCCGCACGGCGACCTGTTCGATACCGCCGCCCTCGACGCCGTCGAGCGGCTGAGCCGGGCGCTGGGCGAACTCGAGCGCGTGAGCGAAGTGCTGTCGATCCTCGACGTGCCGCTGATCCGCAACGTGCCCGACGGCAAGCTCTCGGACCTGATCGAGAACGTGCGTACGCTGCGCAGCGAATCGCTCGACCTGGCCCGCGCGCGCGAGGAACTCGTCAGCAGCCCGATTTTTCGCGAACTGCTGATCAGTGCCGACGGGCGCACCACGGCGCTGCGCGTGACGCTCAGGAGCAACCCGGACTTCGTCGCACTGCGCGAGGCGCGCGACGAGTTGCTGCGCCGCCAGCACGCGTCCGGCCTCGACGCCGCCGGACGCGACAAGCTCGCGCAGGTACGCGCGCAGTACGACGCGCTGAAGACCCGGCTCGACCGCGAGCGTCACGCCGACATCGCCCGTGTGCGCGAGATCCTGGCCGGCTTCGCGGCGAGCGGCGAACTCCATCTCGGCGGCATCCCGATGATCGCCGACGACATGATCACGTTCATCGCCAACGACCTGGCGGTGTTCGGCGGCGGCGTGTTCGTGTTCCTGGTCGCCATGCTGTGGCTGATCTTCCGCCGCGCGCGCTGGATCGCGCTGCCGCTGGCGAGCTGCGTGTTCGCCGGGCTGGTAATGGTCGGCCTGCTCGGTTTCGCCGGCTGGCGGGTGACGGTGATCTCGTCGAACTTCATCTCGCTGATGCTGATCATCACCATGTCGATGAACATCCACCTGATCGTGCGCTACCGCCAGCTCGCGCGCGACGACGCACAGGCGACGCAGCACGACCTCGTGCGCCGCACGGCGGAACGCATGGTCTGGCCGTGCCTGTACACCGCGCTCACCACCATCATCGCCTTCCTGTCGCTGGTGGTGAGCGACATCAAGCCGGTGATCGACTTCGGCTGGATGATGACGCTCGCGCTGACGGTCACGTTCGTGACCTCCTTCACCCTGTTCCCGGCCGTGCTGGTCCTGCTCGGACGGATCGAAACGCCGCCGGACGCGCCTTCGCGCTGGCAGTTCACGGCACTGCTGTCGCGCTTCACCGAGCGCCACGGCACGCTCATCGTGCTGCTGAGCGCGGCGCTCGTGGTGGTGAGCGCCGTCGGCGTCTCGCGGCTGCGGGTGGAGAACAGCTTCATCGACTACTTCAAGAGCGACACCGAGATCTATCGCGGCATGAAGCTGATCGACGACACGCTCGGCGGCACCACGCCGCTCGACGTCGTGATCCGCTTCTCGGGCTACGGCGACGTGCCGGCGCGCGAGGCCGAACCGCCCGCCCCGCCGGGCCTGTTCAAGGAGCTGGAGGGGCTGCTG
>JBFJWO010000333.1:0-6055 GCA_041623575.1 Gammaproteobacteria bacterium | reverse complement strand
GGCCACCAACCTGCCGGAGTTGTTCACGCTCTACAAGACCATCGGGCGGCGCACCATCACCGTGTACGTCACCACCCTGGTCATCGCCTCGGTGCTGGCAGGGCTGGTCGTCAACTGGTGGTTGTTGCCCGGGTACCAGCCGACCTTCGACCCCCTCGCGAGCCTCGACCTGATCGCGCGCGCCGATCGCTGGTGGGTGTCCTTGCCCGGCGCCCTCAACACCGTGGCGGCGATCGCAGTGTTCGCGCTAGCCACCCTGGGCGCCGGGTTGCGATTGCATGCCTGGCTCGAAGCGCGGCGCGACGGTGTCGCCGGTCCCGCCGGCGAGGTCGACCAGCCGCGTTCGTGAGCGCTCGTCGAGCGTTACGGGCAGCAGCTCGTGACGGGCGGGCAGGCGGGCGAGGAAAGCTTCGCGCTGCGCCGGCGCCAGGCGATGCACGCTCATGCCGGCGGCGGTGAGTTCCGCCAGCGCGCGGGCCTCGCGTCGGGCCGCTTCCCCGCGTTGCCAGGCGAGCGTGTCCCGCGCCGCCCCGCCAAGGGCGTCGCGTTCGGGCTGCGCGAGTGCCGCCCAGCGCGCGGCGGGCGCCAGCAGCACCCATCCTTCGTAACGGTGCCGGGTGAGGCTCAGGTCGAGGTGCACGCGCGCCAGCTGCTCGCGCGCGATCTGCTGCAGGGTGGCGGCGCGACTTGCGACCAGGCACTCGCGCAGCAGTTCCGCGTGAGTGCGCGGGCGCGCCTCGCGGACCCACGCGTCGAAGGCGAGGAACTGCCGTGCGGCCATCGGATCGGGGCGCAACAGCACGAACTCGACCCCGGTCAGGTTGACCCGCCGGTCGAAGCGGCGGTTGCCGGACATCGCGTGCAGTCCTTCGTCCCAGAAGGCCAGGATCGTGAAGCCGGCGGCGCGCGCGTGCCCGGCCAGTTCGGCACCGAGCGCGCCGTCGAGTGCCGCATGCGCCTCGGCGAGGCCGGCGAACAGGAAAGGCTGCTCGAGCACCTGCAGTTCGGGCACGCGTTCGGCGAGGCTGCGCACCGGCATCGCCAGCAGGTCGGGCAGTGCATCGGGCGACGGTTCGGCCAGCACCGGCGTCAGCATTACGCCTCGCCCGGCGGCCGCCGTTGTCAGACGTTCGGCGGAGGCAAAGGCGAGGTGCGCGCGCTCGGGTGCGACCACGGCGAGCGTGTATTCGCTCGCCGCGCCGGGCGCCGGCGCGAGCGCCACCCACAGCGCCAGCGCCGCGTGACGTAGCCTCAACGCACGATGACGCCGCGCGGCGTATCGCCGGAAAGCGCTACCTGCTGCACCACCGATTGCAGCGCGTTGCTGATCACGGCGAGTTCGTTCGACCCCGAGCAATTCACGAAGAAGAACTTGCCGTCGTTGGAGAAGTCGCCGTTGTGGGGGGCACACCCTTCGGGCAACGCGATGTGGTTCGTGATCTGCAAGGTCTCGAGGTCGAGCACGTCGACCCTGCCGGCGATCTCCGGCGAGCCGTTGGTGATCAGGTAGGCGAAGCGCCCGTCGGGCGTGAACTCGCTGGTCTGGGCGTTGACGCCGAGGCCGTCGGCCTGGGTGAGGCGCTTGACTTCCACCGGGTTGGCCGCGTCGCTGACGTCGATCACCGAGTAGGTCCCGAACGGCGCCTCGAAGTTCTCGACCAGCGCGATCTCGCCGTTGGTGGTCAGCATGAACGGGCGCACCGGGTTGTCCGGGTCGAGCGGCGCGAGGGTCAGCTGCGCGATCACCTGGCGCGTGTGCAGGTCGACGCCGGTCACGGTCTCCCCGCCGAGGTCCGGCTCCCACAGATAGCGCCCGTCCGGGGTGATGCTCATGTCGCACGGACGCATGCGCCCGTTGCTTCTGCCGTCGGGCCCCGCGTCCGGTGACAGCGGCACGGCGATGCGGGTGAGGATGGTGCCGAAGGTCGGGCTCTTCGGGTCGGTGTCGATTTCCTGCAGCTCGTCGATCTCGCGCGCGGCGTTCCAGGCGACCTTGCCGTCGGGGGCGACGCCGATGAAGTTCGAGCCGTCCGGATTGCGTCCCGCCGGCACGCCGGGCAACTCGTAGGTCTCCACCACCTTCAGGTTGGCCGGGTCCAGCAACGGGGCGGCGCTGCGCCGCGCCCTGAGGCCGATCACCTCGCCGCCGAGCCCGCTCCACCACCAGTGCTTGTCGCCCCGGTACTGGTTGGCCGGCCAGGAGGTGCTGAAGCCCACCTCGAGGTGCTGCTTCTCGCGGCAGCGGATGCCGTGCTTCTCGTGAGTCTTGCACTCGACCAGCGACAGGGTGTCGTCGCGGTTGGAGACGAACACGCTGGACTTGCCCTCGCCGGCCGCGGCGGGCGCCGCGAGTAACGAACCGGCCAGCGCGACGCTTGCCAGGGTGGAGAGTCTGTTCATGGCCTTCCCCGATCCTATTGCTTTGGTGCAACTCCTTCCAATAGACGCCCGCCGGGAGGTTGTCAACATGCCCGGCCTTGACAGGGTCGGGCCGGAGGGAGTGCACTACGCGGGCGGGCACACGCGTTGCGCCCCGACACAACAAATCGACGAGAGACGCGCCCGCCGGCAATCGGCGGGCCAGGCCACCGGAGGAACGACCTATGCGACGCAGCAACCTGATTCCGTTCCTGCGCTGCCCGAAATGCCGCGGCACCCAGCTGAGCCGCATCGTGTACGGGCTGCCGGGCCCGGCCGGAATGGACGCGGCACGGCGGGGCGACGTGGTGCTCGGCGGGTGCATCACCACGCCGGAAGGGCCCACGCGCCAGTGCCGGCGCTGTGGGCACAAGTTCCTGCCGTTGAGCCGCGAGGAGCACATGGGCCGCCCGGCGCACGAGAGGTTCGTCGAGTAGCCGGCGCCCGGCGCCGGGAAGTACAGCCGTGGCGCTGCTCGTGCAACTGACCGACCTGCACCTCTACCGCGAGCGCGAAGGCAAGCTCGCGGGCGTATGCACCTGGGATACGTTCGCCGCGGTGCTGGCGCAGGTCCGCCGCGAGCACGGAGACTTCGACTGGCTGGTGCTCACCGGCGACCTGGCGCAGGACGAGGAGCGCGACACCTACGTGCGGCTGCGCGAGGCCCTCGGCGACTGGGTCGGGCGCTGCCGTATCGTCCCGGGCAATCACGACGATCCCGACCACCTCCGCTCGGTGTTCCCGGAGCTGTTCGCGCCCGCCGGCCCGCTGACCTTCGAGATCGAATGCGGGGCCTGGCGCGCCTTCGGGCTGGACTCCCACCTGCCGGGCGAGATCCGCGGCCACGTCGGCAGCGACCAGCAACGCTGGCTCGGGGAGCGCCTCGGCGCCGCGCCGGGGCCCGCGTTGCTGTTCGTGCACCATCCTCCGACCCCCATCGACGTCGCCTGGCTGGACGAGCTGGGGATGACCGACCCCGGCGGGCTGCTGGACCTCATCGAGCGCTCGCCCCAGGTGCGCGCCGTGTGCGCGGGGCACGTGCACCAGGAAACGCTGGGGCGGATCGGCGCGGCCCGCGTGCACACGACGCCTTCGACCTGCGTGCAGTTCAGCCGGCGCGCGGACAAGGCTTTCGACCCGCGCATGGCCGGGTATCGCTGGCTCGAACTGGAGGGCGAGCGCTATCGCACCGGTGTGCAGCGCCTGCCGGGTGCCGTTTGACGCCGTGGCGCCCCGCGGAAGTGCCGTACGCCGCGGCGGGTCGCCGGTGAGGCGGGCGCTGGTCGCGGGTGCGGTGGCGGTGTTGTTGCCGCTGCTGGCATCCGCCCGTGCCGAGCCCGAGCCCTTCGCCGCCCGGCGTGCGCAGATGGTGGCCGAGATCGAGGACGACGTGCGCCGCACCGCCGCCTGGACCGGGCTCGCGCGGTTCGACGAGCGCGTGATGCAGGTGCTGGGCACGGTTGCGCGCCATGCCTTCGTCCCGCCGGGCAGCGCCGCCAGCGCCTACGAGAACCGCCCGTTGCCGATCGGTTACGGGCAGACCATTTCCCAGCCCTACATCGTGGCCCTGATGACCCAGCTGCTGGGCGTGGACGCCGACTCGGTGGTGCTCGAGATCGGCACCGGCTCGGGCTACCAGGCGGCGGTGCTCTCGCCGCTGGTGCGCGAGGTCTATTCCATCGAGATCGTGCGCCCGCTGGCGGAGGCGGCACGGCAACGGCTGGCACGCCTCGGCTTCGACAACGTCACCACGCGGCTCGGCGACGGCTACTACGGCTGGCCGGACAAGGGGCCGTTCGACGCGATCGTGGTGACCGCCGCGGCGAGCCACGTGCCCCCGCCGCTGATCGCGCAGCTGCGCCCGGGCGGGCGGCTGGTCATCCCGGTGGGTGCGCGCTTCATGACGCAGCAGCTGCTGCTGATCGAGAAAGACCCCGGCGGCGCCTTGCGCACGCGCCAGGTGCTGCCGGTACGTTTCGTGCCCCTGACCGGCGAGCACTGAGCCCCGGGGTCGCCGGCGCGTGCCCTCCCGCCGGCCGCTGCTTGCCGTGGCCTTGATGTCGGCCGCGGCGCTCGCCTACGAAGTGCTGCTGATGCGCCTGCTCTCCATCGTGCACTGGCACCACTTCGCCTACATGATCATCAGCCTCGCGCTGCTCGGCTACGGCGCGAGCGGCACCTTCATCGCGCTTGCCCGCGCCCGCCTGCTCAGGCATTTCGAGCCGGCGTTCGCGCTCGCCGCGGGCGGGTTCGCGCTGCTGGCACCGGCGGCCTTCCTGCTCGCTCAACGGCTCCCGTTCAACGCGCTCGAGATCGTCTGGGACGCGCGGCAACTGGCCTGGCTCGGCGCCTTGTACCTGGTCTTCTTCGCGCCCTTCTTTCTCGCCGCTACCGCCATCGGCCTGGCGTTGGCGCACTACCGCGCCGCCGCCAGCCGGGTCTACCTGTACGACCTGCTGGGTGCCGGGGCCGGCGCGCTCGCCATCGTGGCGGCGTTGTTCGTGATCGACCCGCTGCAGGCACTGGGTGTCCCGGCCATGCTCGGCTTGGCGGCGGCCGCGGTGCCGGCGAGCGGCGCATGGCGTCGGGCGATCGCAGCGGGCGCCGTGTGTGCGCTGCTCGTGTTCGCGCTCTCGCCGGGCGGCTGGTTCACGTTGCGGCTCTCGCCCTACAAGGGCCTCAGCCAGGCGCTCGCGGTCGTCGATGCCCGCGTGCTTGCCGAGCGCAGCAGCCCGCTCGGGCTGCTGACGGTGGTAAGCAGCCCCACGGTGCCTTTTCGCCACGCGCCGGGGCTCAGCTTCAATGCACCCGCGGGACCCGGCGAGCAGCTCGCAGTCTTCACCGACGGCGACGCGATGAGCGCGATCACGCGCAACGACGCGACGGCGCCGGACCTCGCCTGGCTCGACTACCTCACCGCGGCCGCGCCCTATCACCTGTTGCAGACGCCGCGTGTGCTGGTGCTGGGCGCCGGCGGTGGGCAGGACGTGCTGCTCGCCCGGGCGCTCGGCGCACGAGCCGTCGACGCCGTCGAGCTGAACCCGCAGATGGCCGCACTCGTCACCGGGGACTACGGCGCGTTCGCCGGCCATCCCTTCTCGAGCCCGGGCGTGCGACTGCACATCGGCGAGGCGCGGGCTTTCGTCGCGCGCAGCGGCGCTCGCTACGACCTGATCCAGATGGCGCTGCTCGATTCCGCCGCCGCCGCGAGTGCCGGCGTGCACGCCCTGAGCGAGTCCTACGTCTACACCGTGGAGGCGTTCTCCGACTACCTCGCACGGCTCGAGCCCGGCGGCCTGCTCGCCATCACGCGCTGGCTCAAATTGCCGCCGCGCGACAGCCTCAAGCTGTTCGCCACCGCGCTCGAGGCGCTGCGTCGCGCGGGCGTGAGCGAACCGGGTCGCCGCCTCGCGATGTTGCGCGGCTGGAACACCGTGACCCTGCTGGTCGCCAACGGCGACTTCACGCCAGGCTCCCTCACGGCGCTGCGCGAGTTCTGCGCCGCGCGCTCGTTCGACCTCGCCTACTATCCCGGGAGGCGCCCCGAGGAGGCCAACCGCTACACCGTGCTGGCGGCGCCGATCCTGTTCCAGGGCGCGACGGCGCTGCTGGGCGCGCATCCGCAGCGATTTCTCGC